>DASRRN010000472.1:0-4327 GCA_035695685.1 Acidobacteriaceae bacterium
TTGTAGTCCTTTCGGATTTGATCGCGTTCGATGGAACCGATCTCAATTCACGGTGTAGTTCGCTTTAGACAAAGTATGGCCCCCCTCGATTCGGGGGTCTCGCCATGAGGCCATACCTGGAATTTGGAATGGAAAAGGCTAGCGCCAGATAGCCAGGCCTGTTCCGACCGAGATGGCAGTCTCGATGCCACGCAATCCAATCTGTTTACCCATACTGTTGGGGACATACAGGATGTCGTCGGGCTTCAGCATCAGGTCGGGCGATTTGTTTTCCATGATTTTCTTCAGGTTCGCGGGAATCTGCTCGCGCTCTGGGCCGCCGGCGGCACGCAGAACCTTGGCACTCGAAATTCCTGCGGTCGTGGACCATCCGCCTGCAAGGGCGACCGCCTGGGAGATGGACATGGTCTCGTTGTCTTGAAGGACATAGCCACCGGGCTTGCCGACACTGCCCAGGACGTAGATCATGCGCGCCCGGGGAACAGTAACGACGTCGTGGGGCTTGATCATGATGTTGCCGGCTGGGTCCTTGCCACTCATCACTGCGCGAATGTCGATGTGGGCAACCGAAAACTTGCCTGAGGGATCGGTGAACGCACCGGCCACCGGAATGGGCCCTTCGCTCAAGTTACGGGTGATCAGCACACTGTCACCGGCATCAGCCCGCAAACCGCCGGCCTGCCCGATCACTTCCATCAGGTTGCGATTTCCCTTCAGCTGCACGACACCGGGGGTGTTCACGTTGCCGGCCACCGACACGGGTTGACTGCGGAAATCCATCACCTGCACGCTGACTTCCGGATCTTTGAAATATTTCTTGTAGGCGGTCACCAGGTTGGCCTGGAACTGCTCCACGGTCAAGCCAGCAGCATGGACCTGCCCGATCATGGGCAGGGTAACCGTGCCGTCATTGTCGATCTGCATTGGCTTGTCGGGAATATCGTCCGCGGCAAATACGCGAACAGTGATCTGATCTTCCGGACCCAGTATGTAGCTGGTCGAATTGGTTGAGGCCGGCGGTGGCGTAGTCGGCGTAACCGCGGATGTGGAAACGGCCGGGCTATTCGACTGGGCATTCACGCGACCATCCACGCGACCATCCACAGCTGCGACGCTCTGGGCTAAGACCGGAACAAGCAACATGGATGGAACACAAAGAGAAAACAGAATCGTCTTGGCTGGAGACTTGCGCATAGATTCACTCACCGTTTGTAGCTTGGGATCCCGCCGAGAAATACCTCCGGCGGGGACGTGCTCCGAAAAGAGCGTCATTGGGACACGAATCGACTTAACACTCGGGGGGGACCAATTCAAGGGACGGCAAGGGGGACGTACGAAACCAGCACTAGAGGACACACCGGGCCGTACCTTACTACGGGAGAACCAATCACGGGATAGACAGAAGACACAAAAGTACTGCAAGGTTACAACTACGCCATCTTGCGCTCCAACGCCACTGGAGCATACGGCGTGACCCATTCTGGGTGTACTTCGACCAGCACCGAGCGGCGGAGAAGATTGACCGAAAGAATCAACCGCTGCGAACGTCGGACTTCGACGAGTATTCCGGTCAGCCCCGCCAAGGGACCACGCAGAATGGAAAACGAACCCGCCTCGCCGACCTCAGTGTATGGCCAAGCCTCCAGCGGCACATCGACGCTCACAGTTTGCTGCAGCGCCTCAATCTCTGCTTTGTCCGCGGGCAGAGGGTTAGTGCCCGCGCGGACTACATCGATCACACCGCTGGTCATGAGAACGGGCACGATCGAAGATCGTTTGGTAGAGCAAAAAATATAGCCAGGGAACAGCGGCATCTCTACCACTTTGGTCCGGTCGGCCCACTGTCTTTTGGATTTGTACAGTGGTAAAAACTCAGCAAAGCCTTTTTCGCGCAGGGCAATCGAAACTTGCTTTTCGTGCCGAGGACGAACGCGGAAGGCAAACCATTCGTTTAACTCGTCGGACCCTAGAGTGCGATACATGCGTATCTCCGTTACAAGAGTGAGCTTGCCTGCTGCAACTTCCCGATGGGATCTCACTTCGCTTCGAGGGGGGCGATGCGAAACTTTGATTTGTTAAATTGTTTTCAATCCTTTTAACCGACCAGACGGGCTTCCGCCATCTCAGTCACAGGACCTGTTCGACTTCTTATCGAAAAATCCTGCCGAAATGTTAAACCGCTTCTGGTTACGGTCTAACTAAATGGTGCTATACCCTCCGGAACGTGTCAATGAAATCCGCATCCGAAGACTGCGCCAACTTACGACATGCCCAAATCGGGCCCGATTCCTTCACATCCAGCAAGGGCGTTCGGCGGCATTTCAAAGCTTCGCCATCTCAGTCACACGGACCAAGCCCATTGCATTCCTAATTATATTCGAAAGACCGCCACTATAGGGGGGTAAGGGGCTGATCGACGGATTTGGCCTTTTTGTCCTCAACCGTCGCCGGTCTTGCAGTACCTACATCACGTAATCTAACTGCAGCCTTAGGCGCTGTCAACACTTCATGTGCCTGTGCGCGACTCCGACGTGGGTTACCAATGGGAGTGAACCTGGCACCCTTCCAGGAGTGTGCAATCAACCTCTTTCTGCACCGGTCTCTGTGCAGTTTATGCGGTTACCAAAAATCCCGTGAAGAAAACGAATCCAGGCAACCCCAAGTTCGACGCGAATGCGTGGACCGGAGGGAACTACAACTACAGCGTCACCCTCGCATCAGTTCTACGCCGACCGATGTGTAGGAACGCCCGGAACAACCTCGGCCGCGTGACCTGTCGCCCGGTTCATCACCTCCGCATACAACTTATTCATCATCTCAGCACGACGCGTCCATGTTTGCCCCTCTGCAAAGGCAAGCGCGGCACGTGACATCTCCGGTCGCCGTTCCGGATTCTCTGCAAAAGCCTCAAACGCGCAGGCCAGGTCGTGAATCACCTGTTCGGGGGACACGACTGACACTTTGATGGAAGCATCCTCGGGAACAAACGCTCTCACTCCCTGATGATTGAGAGCAATGACCGGAAGCCCGTTCGACATGGCTTCGAGGATCACGGATCCGAAACTGTCCCGTAAAGAGGTGAATACAAATCCGTCACAACTCTGAAAAAGAGTGGTCATTGTTTCGTGCGGAACCCACCCCAGGAACTCTACGCGGTCGGACAACCCCAGTGAGCGGGTCAGGCTCTCCATCTCGGTCTGCTCAATTCCCGAGCCGGCCACCAGGAAGCGAATTTCGTGGTATTTGCATTCGGCGAGGGCACGCAGGGCGATGACCAGCCCTTTTTGAGGCTCAAGCCGGCCGGCCCAGAGCAGCGTGAGCTGCCTCTTTGCGATTCGTGGGGAGGGTGCGTTGAGACGGCGGTCTATGCCGCAGTCCAGAAAGAAATCAACCCATTTTGCGCCCGCCCGCTCGAGCAGGTTCTTCGTCTCATAGTTGGTCGCCAACACCAGGTCGGCGCTGCGCAGACTTCGGTGCAACTTCGGCGCCAGTGGCAGTAGCATCAAGTTCAGGCTTCTTAAAGCCTCTTTGAGCCGGTGATAGCGCAGATGCGCAACGAAGGCCAGGGGGAAGGACTGCCCCCCGCCAACCGGGCCCCAAACCGCCGCTACCGGTAGTTTCCAGAAGGGGGGTGGTACTGCAATTGTGGACCAGCTGACGTGGTGAACGATGTCGAAGTGTACCTGCTTGTAAAGGCGAGCCGCGTGCCGGTAGGCCTCTTTGACCCAAAGCCAATAGTGAAAGCGAATCCCCCGCTCCTGATCCCGGCCCGGGATCCAATAGTCAAATCGGCTTTGCGGAGTAGCCCAAATGAAGTGGAGGTGTTCGTTTGGCTGGGCTGCGAGAAACCTGTCCACTCGATCTTTGTACTCAGGATGAGCAATCACCCACACCTGGTGGGTGCGGGACAAATACCACGCCCAATTCCAGGTAAACCCGGGTTCGGATCCTAGTTCCGGACTGCACGCATGGCCAACTATGAGGATCTTCATCACGCGAATCATCGGCACGAAGATCAATCTCATCACGCAATAAATTGGAATAGCGCCACTGGGGTTCAAGCGCTTTACCAAAGAGGACTGCAAACAGAGTCGACGATCGCGCCGCTGACCCGAATGCTTAACCCGGTACCGGCTACAGACGCAAGAGCGTCTGTGCACAAGTGATCTGTAGGGAAAAAATTGCGACGTCAACCCACCGCACAGCCGAGAGCGAAGCAGAAGTTATTGTCCGGCGTTCGGATGTCCTCATCTCTTCAAGCACGGGACCAGGTGTTTTATTGAATCCTGCAAAGGTAATGTCCTCATGGCAGGTTGAGGTGCCGAAC
>DASRRN010000473.1:0-2287 GCA_035695685.1 Acidobacteriaceae bacterium
ACCCACCAGCAGCACCACACACATCGCCATCTGGAGAGCCACGATCAGTCTGCTTGCACGCGATTTGCCCGCATCGGTATTCGATGTGGCCGCGGACGTCTTCAGCGCCAGCTCGGCGCGGCCGGCAAGCGCCACGCGCAATGGCGCCAGTCCAAACAACACCGCGGCCATCACCAGCACGCCCAGCGTGAAAAGCAGCACCGTCCTGTCCGGTGCCAGGCTGGACTCGATCTGCGCCCATCTGCCCAACAGCCGAGTCGCCATCTCGGCAAAGCCCCAGGCCAGGACGCCGCCTGCCGACACCAGAATCAAACTCTCCGCAAGTAACTGCCGCAGCAAGTCGCCGCGCCCGGCGCCGAGCGCCTGGCGCACCGAAAACTCCCGCTGCCGCGCCCCGTTTCGCGCCATCAGCAGCATCGCCACATTGGTCAGCGCTATTAATAGCACCAGTCCTACCATCGCCATTAAGATGCGCAGCGGATTGCCGTATTGCTGGTTATATCCGGGAAGATTCTTGGCATCGGCCAGGCTCAGAATCGGCGGCTTCTCTCCCGCCATCGGCGTACCTAGCCCCACATAAGCCGCTCGCTGAAAAATGGGCTGCAACTGCGCCACCGCCAGCGTTCTGCTTGTGCCGGGAGCAAGACGTCCAATAAGCCGCAGGCACCACCATGTCTGGTTTTCAATGTAGTTCTTCCCATCCTCCAGAGGATTGCCCCACGCATTCAGTTCCGGGCGGCTCTGCAACGGAATCCAGAAATCGGTGGACCTACCTCCCTCGACACCTTCAAAGCCTTCCGGCGCCACTCCGATGATGGTGATCGCCACACCGTCGACATACAACAGCTTTCCCAATACTTCCGGGTCGCGCCCAAACCGCCGCGTCCAGTAGTTGTAGCTGATGACCGCAATGGCCGCATGGTTCGTCTCATCTTGTTCGCTGAAGCCACGGCCGCGCAGCAGCTTCACCCCCAGGCCGGAGAAGAAAGTGCCGCTTACCATATCGCCTTCTGCCTCTTCCGGGTCCGTTCCGTAGCGGACTGCGACCTTGCTGTTCGACAGCGGCACGTAGGCAATCACCGGTGAGAGCCCGCGGCTTTGCTGTCGCAGCGCATCGTAAACCGGGTAGGAAAACGTCTCGTTGGAATCGATGGTGCCGGTTCCATGAGGCGGCTGGGAAGTCCTCAGGTACACCAGGCGATCCGGATCGCTCACCGGCAGTGACTGTAACAGTACCGCGTTCATTACGCTGAAGACTGCCGTGTTCGCGCCAATTCCCAGGCCAAGCGTCAGGATCGCCGTCGCTGCAAACCCAGGACTCTGACGCAGCGACCGCAATCCGAATCGTACATCGCGCAACAATCTGTCCAAACTCGCCCACCGGCCTTTCAGGTAGAAACGCTCCTGTGCCGCACCGATGCTGCCGAACTTACTTCTCGCCCCGCGCCGCGCCTCGTTTTCGCTCAATCCTTCGCTCCGCAGTTCGTCGGCCTCCAGTTCAAGATGCGTTTTGATTTCCTCTGCAAAATCCTCCGCACTTCGTTTGCGCCTGAACATAGCTATGCCTCCTCGTTCTGCAGCTCACTGCCGGAATCCAGAATCAAGCTCATCGCCCGCGCCACCCGCCGCCACTCACCTGTCTTCTCCACCAGGTGCTCGCGGCCCTTCGGTGTCAGCGAATAAAAGCGTGCCTTGCGGTTGTTCTCGCTCACTCCCCACTTCGCGCGAATCCATTTCTTGTCTTCCAGCCTCTGCAAAGCCACGTAGAGCGAGCCGTGGTCGACCAGAAATACCTCTTCCGACTGACGTTGAATCAATCGCGCCACTCCCTGGCCGTGGCACGGTCCCAGCACCAGCGTCTTCAGGATCAGCATGTCCAGGGTGCCTTGCAACAAGGCAATACGATCGTCGCTATTTTCTTGGGTAGCCATTCGACCCAAGTATTCGCTTGTTTGGGTAGAATGTCAACCCAAGCAGCGGATCCGACGATCTTCTGGACAGAGAGCAATTTCGTATAGTGGTGTTTTGCGTCACACGATGGTCTTCAATCTTAGGTTTGAATGGATCGGCTTCCCATGCCCAGAACGCGATTACTTATCCGTATCCTGCCTCTGCTGGTGTACGTCTTCCTGGCTGCTCTTTTGTGCCCTTCGATATGCTCCGCGGCCGAAGATGATCCGGAATTGGGCTCACTGAATAAACCGGAGAGGCTGGAGTGGTTCCGCGATCAGGGTTTTGGCCTCTTCATCCATTGGAGCGTGGACAGTCAGCTTGGCGTGGTCATCAG
>DASRRN010000474.1:0-5119 GCA_035695685.1 Acidobacteriaceae bacterium
ACTAATCATCGTGGGTTTAGTGTGTGCGTGAGAACCGCGAATTTGCACTCTCCCCCGCAAGCAGACCCCTGGGTGCCCAGGCACCCAGGCATTTTCCTTGCAAAAATTGTGTCATCCCGACCGAAGCGTACCCAGATTTCCTTCGCTCGCGGCACTTGCAACAACCACGGTTGCGGCTTTCCGTAGAGAAAGGCGTATGAAATTTGGCAAAAGCCACCAAGTTCCACAGGAAATCTGGGGGAGCGAAGTGGAGGGACCTGCTGTTTCTCTTCCGGTTCTCACGCACACTCTCATAGAAGCCCCTGGGCATGCCTTCCTGCCCGATCCGAGTTTTTCCGCAGCCTGCTAGGAAATACCACCGCTCTCCCTTTGTCATCCCAAGCAAGCGACTTGCCTGCGGCAAGTTGAGAGAGAAATGAACGGGAGCTCACCGCTTTTCAAACCGCAGCGCTCATGCTTTGTTGAGCCGTAAACAGCCCGCAAATTGTTGGACTTTAGAGTCTGCGTGAGAACCCAAAACGAGCCCTGCGTTTGGTGGGAGCCCCCTGCTTTAGCAGGGGGGAGCAACGCTTTCAGCGTTGCGCAAAGAAGTTCGACTTTGATCATGCGCTTTAGAACAGGGGGCGAAACCCGTCCCCTCAGCGGCTAAAGCCGAACAGATTTTCAATCACTTACGGACGGCCTGAAGGCCGTCCCCTTCAAAGAATTCGGTTTTTCCGCAGCCTGTAAAGCCCTCCCTCAGAAAGGAAACGCTTTTCCGCTGGACTGAAGTCCAGCTCCCCCTGCTGAAGCAGGGGGCTCCCACCAAACTCGGGGCGGAGAGATCTGCGGCTTCTTTCCCGGTTCTCACGCAAACTCTTTAGTCCCTGTTCCAATGCCGGAGCGGATTTGTTCATTAGGGGCGAAGCGAAAAGATCTGCAGTTTCCCTCCACCCCATCGGCTAATTGACGGCTGCTCCTGCGCTTCACTTGACAAACAAGTGCTCCCAGATCAATCATCTTGTCTGAATAGGTGCACTTGCATGCCCAGTGAAGATACCGAACCGATTCAACTTTTACAGGGCACGCTGGACCTCATTGTCCTGCGCATGCTTGCCACAATGGGTCCCCGGCATGCCTATCAGATCGCAACCAGGCTTCAGCAGATTTCCGATCGTCTACTCAATCTCAACCAGGGTACGCTCTATCCCGCACTCGTGCGTCTCGAGCAGTACGGATGGATCAAAGGGACGTGGGGACAAACGGAAAATAATCGGGAAGCCAAATTCTACGCGATCACGAAGTCGGGACAGAAGGCCCTGAATGAAGAAACGATGCGCTGGAGAAAAATGGCTGGTTTGGTAGAGCGTCTGTTGGCGGAGGAAACTCAATAGTGGCTCATCTTCGGCGGTTCCTTTCGAAACTTCTTGGCTTTTTCAGGAATACCCATATCGAAGAGGAGTTGAAGCGAGAAATCGCTTCTCATCTGGCGCTTCTTGAGGATGACTTCAAGCAACAGGGTATGTCCCAGGACGAAGCACGCGTAGCCGCCAGGCGCGCATATGGTGGAGTGGAGCGGGCGAAGCAACTTCACCGGAATGAGCGCTCCATCCTTTGGCTCGAACAGACTGGCCAGAATCTTCGATATGCATTTCGGCAGCTGCGCCAATCGCCTGGCTTCACGTTCACCGTGCTGCTGATGCTGGCGCTCGGCATCGGAGCTACGACTGCGATCTTTTCGCTCGTCGATGGCATCCTTCTGCGTCCGCTCCCATTCAACCACCCTGAACGCCTGGTTTTATTGGGAGATCACCTCGCGAGTCGTTCGGAGCTCGGTGTGACGGCCCGCGAGATCGCAACATATGCGAATGCAACCAGCGCTTTCTCCTCCCTTGGCGGCTATGCACCCAGTACTTACGAACTCTCCGGAGACGCGACCCCGGAAGTTGTCCACGGCGCTCGACTCACCGCAGGCGTGTTCCCCACCCTTGGCGTTCAACCCATTCTTGGCCGCGTCTTCAGCCGGCAGGAAGAAGATGCTCATCAGCCGCTCGCCGTCATCAGCTACGCCCTGTGGCTGAACCGTTATCACCGCGATCCGCACATCGTCGGCTCCTCCATCGTCCTCAACCGCAAGGCGTACTCGATCGTCGGAGTGATGCCGCGAAGCTTTGAATTTCCTTTGCTCGCCGGGCGGCTCGACCAGGCGCAACTATGGGTACCGTTGAGCCTGGGGCCGGATGAGCTCTCCGACACGGCTGCCGGCAATTGGGGATACAAAATGGTTGCGCGATTGAAGGATGGAGTCAGCCTCTCGCAGGCAGCAAAGGACGCCGACCGCGTCGCCCAGCAGATCATGCGCGATTTCCCCGCGGGCATCTCTGCGATTCATATCCGCGGCGACGTGACGCCGTTACGTGAAGACATCGTGGCAGACGCTCAGCCCTTGCTGCGCACTCTTTTTCTAGCCGTTTCCATTGTGCTCCTGATTGCTTGCGTCAATGTCGCCGTTCTGCTCCTCGTCCGAGCCATTCGCCGCCGCCGCGAATATGCGGTTCGCTTGGCGCTTGGTGCGCGATCCAGTGCGATTCTCGGTGAATCCCTACTCCAGGGCCTGTTGCTTAGCCTGGCCGGCGGCCTGCTAGGGATGGCGTTTGCCGCACTTGCAATCCGCACCGCCTTGCATCTCCTGCCTGAGTCCATGCCGCGCATCGACTCTATCTCAATGGACGCAACCGTCGCCACCTTCGCGCTGCTCCTCGCGCTGGCCACCGGCGTCCTTTGCAGCCTGGCGCCGGCCTTCGCGGCAGTACGGACCAACCTCCTCGATTGCCTCAAGGAAGGCTCGCCAATCGGCACGGGCGCCAAAAGCCATGCCTGGCTGCGCTCTGCCCTGGTCGTCTCGGAGATCGCCACCGCCCTGGTGCTGCTCACCGTATCGGCTGCCTTCCTGCGCAGCTACCAGAAGATGCTCGCCGTAGATCCCGGCTATCAGCCTGAACACGTTCTCGTCGCCGGCTATCGTCTGCCCTCCAGGCAATATCCCAGTAATAGTTCTATCGACAACTTCAACCGCGTCGTCATTGATCGGCTTGCGAACAAGCCTGGAGTCGTCGCCGTGGGCATCACCACCGCCCTCCCGGCATCTTTCGGTTTCGCGGCATCGGGATACACGATCGAGGGTGTGCCCGCCACAAAATGGAAGTTGCAGTTCGCCAATTTCGCAATCACCTATGGCAATTATTTTCAGGCTATGGGTATTCCTCTCATCGCAGGCCGGTACTTCACGGCGGACGACCGCTCCGATAAGCCTCTGGTCGTCATCGTGAACCGGTCCATGGCCAACCATTGTTGGCCGGGGGCCAGTGCCATCGGCAAGCGCTTCCATGCCGGCAATCCGCAGCGGCCCTATCCGTGGGTGACCGTGGTTGGCATCGTCGCGGATACCAAACCCGGCTCTCGCGATGAGCCCAGCGCCGACCAGTGGTATATCCCCGCCGAGCAGCCTGCCACGCTCAACGGTTCTGTGGACCCGGAAACCCGGACCCAACCCTCTGGTGGATACATCACGCTCCGTTCGGCGCAGCCTCCCGAACAGCTGATTCACACGCTGCGCTCGGCCGTTGCCTCAATCGATCCAATGCTCGCCCTCGATCAAGTGCGAACCATGGACGACGCCATCTCCAACGTGGAAGCGCCGCGCCGTTTCAACACTGTGCTTATAACCGCCTTTGCCATCGGCGCGCTCGCGCTCGCCATCACGGGAATCTACGCGGTGGTCGCCTTCTCCGCCTCGCTGCGCACCCAGGAAATCGCCATTCGCATGGCCCTCGGCGCACAGCGGGCGAACATCGCCCGGCAGGTTCTCTTCTCCGGCGCCAGAATGGCCCTCTTCGGCTGTGCTTTGGGTGTGATCGGATCTCTCCTGTTGTCGCGCCTGGTCCGATCTTTTCTTTTCGATGTCAGCGCCACCGACCCGCTGATTTACATAGCGAGCGTGCTGATCATGATGCTCGTAGCCCTATTTGCGTCAACGCTTCCAGCGATCCGCGCCGCTTCCGCGGATCCAATGGCGGCTCTGCGCTTGATTTAGAAAAGAACGGGTCAGACCTGGCCCTCGGGGTACTGGAGAGGACTCACACCCCGCCAGGTGAATAAGAAAAAGAGGGAGTGGTCTATGGCTCACTGTTCTAAAGGGATCTTAATTGCTTTCTTGTTCTGCGGTTCAGTTCAGCCGTCTCGGGCCGCCATCGCTTGTCCGGTCTCGCTGGTTGACGGTAAGGCAGGCGAGGACGGTATCGTCTTATCCTTCAGGAACAAAGGCAAACTACCTATCCAGCAGCTTGAATTCGATTGCAGACCGAGTAGAGGTCCGAGGGCTCATCGCCCAACCTGCCACCAGGAGACGGGGTTGTTCTTTCCGGGAACGACCTATACCAGTTCTTTTACTTACTCTAACCGTGCTGGGTCGATCCTGGTATCTCTTGAGGCTGCGCGGCTGTCGGATGGATCTTTCTGGATATCCAAGCGCGATCAGCGCTGTCCCTCCTTGAGAATTGATCGCAAGAAAGGGCCCTTCGATAAGTTGCCCCACGGTGGAAGCGGCGGCCAAGCAATTTACCGATAACCCCGTTTTTTTCAAGCGTTGCGAGCCCTTCGGGCTACGCTGAAGTGAAGTCCTGGCACTGCCTGGCTTCACGGGTACCTGGCAGCTCGATCTGCAGCTCAGTAAGATCGAAACGAAGCATCCGCCGATTGCCAGTACCGTCAAAATAAGCTACGACGGAAAGGTGTGGCTGTTCTCCAGAACCCATCACTTCTCAGACGGAAAAGCCGATACATGGTCCACCACGATGATCGTTGACTCAAAGAAGCCCCGCATCCAACGATTCCAAGTCTCGATCGGCCCGCCTGCGTACGGTCGCTTCATCCCGATTGCCTGCAAAGTCTTGGTTTTCGGAAAGTTCCCTCTGTGCGGTCAGCACCGGGAACTTACTCAAAATCCCGTTTCAAGTAAGCCGCTCGCGCGGCGGACGCTACGCGTGCCGACAATCAGGCATTTTCTTATGCGTAGAACCTTCCTTGCTGGAGCATAATGGAGCCATTGTGACCTGCTTCTTCTCTCAACGACGCCGTTCCC
>DASRRN010000475.1:0-11075 GCA_035695685.1 Acidobacteriaceae bacterium
GAAGGACAGTGGTAGAGGTCAGTCCAACATTTCGGTCGTTTTCTTAATCAAATCAACAGCCGGTATCTCCATTGCATCTGCAAGCCGGTAGATGGTCTCAAGACTGGGGTTCTTAAGTCCGTTTTCCAACTCACTGACATATGCGCGATCGAGGTCGCTCGTGGTAGAAATCTCAAGCTGACTCAACCCACGCTTCTTACGTATTTCCCGCAGAGCCCGTCCAAAGGCCTTTCTTAGCTTTTTCGACACCGGCCCGCCTCCTTCCTAGGGGACGGAGCATCGGCGTCTTGACTAATATAGGCGACGGGCTATAGCCTACATTCCAATCTGGCGGCTGCTAAGGCTTTGGACCAGTCCAGTGGCAATAAAGATTGCAGATACCGAAGGTGCGTGGGAAATAGAGGTCCCTTTACGCGGGGCAACGTTGGAGGCGTTACGGCTGCAAATAAACCGCCTTCGTTCAGAGGATTACCGCTACAGCGCAATTTGTGAGCGGATTGGAAATAAGATTTCGGAGACCGTCCTTGACGTACTAGATCCTGACCTCAGGCCACCGACTGAGGCACAGGTAAAGTTTGCATTAGCGATTACACGCGAACTGACTGTCAATCTTCCCGGAGAGGCGCTGCAATTTCGCAGTGCGATGCACGACTTCATTAGCCGTCATTCAGAACTTTTCTATGCGCGTACCAATCGGCGCCCTAGCTAAACTATAGGTGCCCAGGATGAATTTGCGTGCGCCCCTCACGATAGTCGTTTGTCTGTTTACATCGTTCATAGCTGCATGCCATTCTGGCGACAAGAAAATATATTTGTATGGGATGCGAAACCCGATCGACTACCGCCAACTCCTGTTTCGAGTGACTTATAGCGCGGATTTTTGCAATTACATTGTCGAAAACGGCGTTACCGGCGAATATGCCACGAATTTAGACCGATCGTGTAGTCTGCTATCGGAAGACGACAAACTGATTGTTTTCAAGTATCACTTCGCGCATGACGCTTCAAATTATGGAGATGCTGTTGCCTACTACGTGCGGGATCCGAAGGACCCTCGATACTATTACCTGGTATCTGAAAAGAATTCGCCACATGGTGTAAGTGACGACATCCCGAATGTATTTTGTCAGGTTAAATCCGACGCATTTGTGTCGCTATCACAGGGCTGGACAGTGCACGGCTGTTCATCGGATATAATCGTGAGTACCGCTTCCCAAATGCGGAAAAGCGAAGATGAACGCGACTGAGAAACTACGTCTTAATGTTGTGCTAAATCAAGCAATCCGGGTGTTCGAAAACGAGGCTGATGCCCGAGTGTGGTTGGAACAAACGTCTTTTGCACTCGGAAACGTTACCCCCAAGTCGTTGTTAAACACAGATGGGGGAATGGAGTTGGTATTAAGCGAACTCGGTCGAATGGACTTTGGCCTCCCGGTATAACGGGCGTCCATAAAGCTAGGCGATGGCCCTACGATATGAAATTAGACGGCGAATGGAGTTAATTAATCTTGTTTCGTCTCCGTACGGCGTTCGCGTCAATTGTGACTGGCTCACTCTCTCCCAGTTAGCTAGTGTTGTAGTTCAGCTTACTCAGTCCCAAAAGATCTCGAGCAACTTGGGCGATGTTCGCATTGCCATGCGGAATTGCTGGAAACAGCGGCTGTGGAACCTCAGATTTTCAGATTCAGTCGGAGAAATCCTTGTGACCAACAAAAATCTTCCTAAGACTCTTCCTAACTTCAAATACTACATCTAGTGAAAAGCAACTTTGCAGGCAGTAACTGGATTCTAACTAGTGAAGGTCTGACCTAAAACCGGCTGTAACTCCTTTGCACTTCGACTACACGCTGGTGCTCGGCTTCGCCTAGGACTACGGCATATGTCTCCAGCCCGAGAAAGCAGCTCTCTTGGCAGGTTTTGATATTCCGGGTTCTTGCTTCGACCGTAAATGCAGTTATCATTAAATCGATGACGCACAAAGACCATTTGCCCGAAGCCGGGATTACTACTGGCCGCCCCAACTTATCGGGGGGGGGGGGGCAAACGTGTCCGCACGCTCGTAGTATCCGGGCAGCCCCGGACACTCAATTCAATCATTAAATTTCTGGGCCAAGAAGGCGGCTTCGACATCGTAGGTCAATGCCGAAGCGGATGGGACGGCATACGCATGGCGGTAGACCAGTTGCCGGATCTGGTTATTGCGGACTTCACCCTGGAAGACATGACAGGCGCCGCGGTATCGAAGGCACTCAAGGCGCTGCCTAAGGCGCCCGATGTAATCGTGGTTTCCAGCACGGCGTCTAAAGACTACATGTTGATTTCCATGCAGGCCGGCGCGGACGCCTACGTGCTTATGACCGAGCTGGAACAGATTCCGCTAGCTCTCAGACATTCTGAATCGACTACCAGGCGGTAGCTACTCTAAGCGGCGCGCAAAATAAAAGGCGGCCTGAGCCGCCCTCTACCCACCTCCAGTGGAATTCACTCTAGCAGTCGCAATTTCCCCTTGGACCGCTCGTGCTCGATTCTACTCCGATCTCATGCGTGTGTGCTCAGGGAACCGAGGCAGGTACCCTCGTAAGAACAACTCCTGCGCGGGAGAGTCCAAGGGTCCACTCGGGGCTGCTGCTCGGACGGCGGCCAGGACGGCATCAGGTCCAAGTCCCATCTCGGCCAGCAAGCAGCCGGCGACGAGTTTGGCTCGGCCAATGTCTCCGCAACTATGTATCAAGACACGTTGCCCATTGCGGAGGATATCCAGCAGTGCCGGCGCGGCTTGGGGCCACGCACGCCAAAAGCGGTCATCGGGGTCCGCATTTGCCTTAAGCGGTACACGGAACCACCAGATACCAGCCCGAGTCGCGGTAGCACCGATGTCTTGGATGCCGTGGATCTGGAGTTCCTCGTCCTCGAGAGCACTGACTAGGGCGCGTGCACCCCACCGAGTGATAGAACGGACGTCATTGGCTAGCCGTTGGCGGACATCGGAGCCCAAGTCTTCGTACTTACCCGGGCAATCCGAGAGGCCAATCGACCCTCCGCGGGTGCCAGCGGGGAATTCATCTATCCGCACTATGGGTTCCTAAGTGTACGCAGCACCACAGTGGCGGCGACGATCGTTTTCGGACATTCCCAGCGCGGATGGAACGATTACGCGTTCGATGCTATTTACCGCCGACAGAATCTCCTATGTTGCCTGGCCAGCGAAGCGGAGAGCGAGCAAAGAAATCGGTAGCACCCTGCAAAGCCCACGCGTTTGAGTACATGGGGTGTAGGGCGCGAGGGTCACGGCGTTCAGACGTAGGAAGCGGCTGCTTCGTGGCTCTATAAGGCTCGGGTCTACGAGGCGGCTTCTGCGCACCCGCGCCGGCGTCGGTTGAGAATGCGATGCAGCGACCATCTTTGTCGCGCAACCAGCCAAGATCATACCAACCGAGCTGCTCTCCCTTATAAGAGTAAACCGCGTCAGCATCCATATAGGCCACAGGCTGCCCAGAGAACAAGAAGATGTTTGTCCCATCGTCACAGTAAGCGACCGCAATTCCTTCGCGGTCGTGTAACACCATTTGCATGAGAGTTCCCCCCCCCCCTTAGTGGCCATGGCATCCATGCCGCGCGTTATTTGACGGACATCCTACGGTATAAATCGTGTCGTAGGGATGTTGCATAATCCTCCATATATCTAGACGCAGGAATTGAGGTAAATTTACGTTCCTAAGGAGAATCCTGAATGCCGTTCAGTGCGAACTATCCTGAAGCCATGAGCCGCTGTATCGATGCGTGCCAGCGCACTCATCACAGTTGCCTCGAGGCTGCCCAGCATTTGTTGGAGTCTCACTCCAATGTCGGTGGCTCCAAGCTATTGGAAGCTCTAACGCGCTGTATCGGGATGACACGGCTGACAGCAGAGATGCTCCTGACCAACTCAGGGTCGCATGAGGAAGCGTGTGGTCTTTGTATGAAGAGTTGCCGAGAGTGCGCTGAGCTGTGTAAGGGCAACCTGGACCTGGAAGCTTGTATGAAGTCATGTCTCGAGTGTGCCCACTGCTGTCAGGTAGCGGCGGACAAAGCGGCGGCCTGAATATATTTGGTTGGCCCTAAAGTGGGTCACCGCAGATTAACTTCATTTTTACTATGAAGTTTGTGCGAAGAGCATCATTTGCGACGCCACCATCGAGAAGCCGTTTGATATAGGATTCGATCACGCGCTCAACGGCTTCGTGGAATTTCACTCGATTCACAATTATGCCGTCCCTCACGTCATTGGTAGTGACTGTGATCATCGCGGAATCATCGGCGCGTATGAAGCTTTTTTTCTTTGTCTGCGCCTGGTGAAGCAGTCCGCACCGGATATGCCAATAAAAGATCTTTGCTGTCTCATCTGAAAAGTGATCGCGGAAATGTTCGCTGTTCAGAAAGAATTCGCGGAACTCGTCCACGTGAGGGCTGGGGGTCTCGTCTAACCCTTTGTAGAATTGATTTAAAGTCTCTATCAATAGGCAGTCGAGTGCGAGGGTAGAAAATCCCGCAAATCGTCCAATTTCTTCGTCGTTTGCAATTAGGTGAATGGAGCCTAGGAACCGGCCGACAAGGCGGTCCCTAAAGATTGTAGTCATCTCCGCCCAGTCTGTAGTGTTGAGAGCTATGCGCCAGTGACTCGCCCGGTATCTGGGCGAGATCCAAGGATCTTCAATTATCAGCGGTGTTTTTTGTGTCGTCATGGTGCTTGCGATTTAATCTATTACCCTGAAGAGCCAATGAGTCGGGGGACTATGTTTTGACGAATAGTTAGGAGGCGTTTGGAAAACGCGCTGGTGCTGCCGGAATTGTCCTGCCAAGTTTGGCATAGAGATGATTGTGCAGAAGGACGGGGATTCCGCGACAGGCAATATCTATGTGAAGATCTGTCCAGCTACCCGATAAGGTTCCGTCAGTAATGTGGGCCATACCTCTATTGGCGAGTTCAAATACAGCAACCAGGGCATCCTCAGCGTCTTTCCGTGGTCCCGGGTATGCCAAAAGAGCGGAGGATGGATTGACTATGGTGAGCGGGTATTCGGGAGTGGAGTAGTACTCAACTGCTATATCGCCGCGATTGCGCTTCTGAATTTGTTGCAGTTGACCGTTTTTCACGCATAAACCAAGAAATTCCAGCAATGCCCTTGCGTGAATTATTCCTGCCTCAATCATGGGGTTTGCAATCGAAGCGGCGTTGCCGCGTATTTTCAGTCGACCGTCGACTATGACTTCGACTTCTTGAGGTGTTGCCGCCTCGCCAAGCCAATTCCACGCAAATTGGAACGTATCAATGGCTTGCAGCCTATATGGAATCCATCGTTCCAAAACATCATTGAGAGTCATAGTGGACATAGATCCCGACGCGGTATGTGGTGATATGTCATCGTTTTTTGAAACTTTGCAATACCTTAACCTTGTCAATAATTTCCTCGAAAAGCTCGTACTCGGGCCCTTTGATATTGTTCCAGTCTATCCCCTTGTTTTGGAACGCGGGATCAGCACCTATCTCCATGTAGATACGGTAATTGCTGAGTTTAAAAAGCGCCTTATGTGTTTTACTCAGCAGCGGAAGATGGTCATCCAAATCAATGCTTTCGAGCATGTTAGGAAGATCATGCGCTAGATCATTCCGATGTTTCCGCAGTGCCTGAATCGTTAAAATATCCTCTGAATCTAAGGCTTCCATAAAATCGCGTAGGTAGAGCAAGCATGCTTCAAACTCATTTTTGTGCCTGGACAATACATCTTCGTCATAGGATTTAAAGGGCATCCCTCCTCCGAAGGTCACATCCCGATAGAAAGCCTTAATGGGGCTAACAATCATCTCTTTGGCTAGTTCAAAGGCGACTAGAATAAAGCCCGCATATGTAAGTGCCCGAGTGAGTTCCACGTCGTTTAGTTTGTTTGCGTTATTCATTTTTATTTGGATGCCTTCGGATCCGTAACTTTTGAATGGGAGAAAGGTGCGGTAACTATGGAGGGTCCGTGACCCTCTTAATCTGAAGCAGCACTCATCGGAAATCTCGCGACTCAGTCCTGAGTCTACCCATTAGGGGGTGTAGTCTTCCAGACTCCTGGCCAAAACCTGGACCACATCCCCGTCACGTTGGACCCTACCGGTGAAGACCATCAGATGGGCTCGAAGTAGGGGCCGGCGCTGCTTCTCGCCAAGCTTCTTCCACACAATGATGTTGGCGTGTCCGGTCTCATCCTCCAGAGTGAGGAAGGTGACACCCTTAGCACTGCTAGGCCGTTGGCGGTGGGTGACAAGGCCGGCCACACGGCCCGGAACCTCGTCCTGCGTACCAGCAAGCTAATCTGCCGTCACCGCTTTGCGACGAGCGAGGTGCTCCCGCAACAGCGCTAAGGGCGCCGCTGCAAGCTGAGGCCGATGCTGGCGTAGTCGGCATCTCATTGAGAAGCGTTACTGATCCAGGTAAATCGGGCAATAACGCACCAAAGCGCGCTAATATCTGGGTTGCTCGTAAAAGACCACAAAGAATGGAAGGGGATATCAGGGAGGCAATCATGTTCTACGAGCGGCAACTATTTGTCTTGCGAACTCCCTTAGCCCCTGTTTGAGCACTTTCTTCTGACACTAGAAAGCTAGGTGCTTTATGGCTGCCAATTACCCTGTTCATCTGTTCATCAGTTATGCAACAGAGGATTCTGCACTTGCTGCATGGCTTGCTAGGCAGCTTGCCGTTGTTGGCTATGCTGTATGGATTGACCAGCTGAAAATGCTTGGTGGCGAGCCCTGGCCTCAAACAATTGACGATGCGATAAAAAATAAGACGTTCAGGATGGTGGCGCTGATATCAAGATACTCAATTGGCAAACCGAAACCTACTAAGGAACGAACTCTGGCTCAGAGAATATCAGAGCAGCGGAGTATTAAGGATTTTCTTATTCCATTGAAACTTGACGAGACCGAACTGGATTGGATGACCGGTGATATTTCTTATATATCCTTTCGTGAAGGCTGGGCCGAAGGCCTGAGGAGACTTTTAGAAAAGCTAGAATCCATCTCGGCTCCAATAGCGCTAAAGGATGGTTCGCACCTCGCGAAAGCGTCGCTTGATCAAGGCAGAGATCTGATTAGGGAGAGTACCGAGCAAGTTCTAGCAAATATCATGCGAGTAAAAAATGTGCCGCAAGCTCTACTGGGGTACAAGTGGAATCAGCATGCCAACCAAGAAGTGAAGGAACGAGTTTTAGGCGAATGGGATTGCTGCCCCGTAGGGAACGACGCTGTACTTGCATTTGATGAACCTCCTTTAGGCGCAAGAGAGTTTGTCGGAGAATTGGAAGGAAAATACGAGTGGTTCGACAATGAAGTCGTGTTCGAAGTAAATCCTCGTGGTGTAGTTGGGCAAATAGTCTTACGGATTGTGAGAAAACAGATAACTGACCTTGGATTCCTACCGCACCCGAAGAGAGATGATGTCTTTTATCTTCCCGAAAGCTATTCGACCGACGGGAAACTTCACTTTGAAGGAATCTCTAGAAAGCAAACATGGTTAAAAATAAAGGGTAAGGCGTCGTTCATTACCCCCGGCAAACCTCGAGAAATTAATTTTCACCATTTTGCAATATCAGTACGAGTGGCACGCGGGATAGACCGGGAAATCTGGCTGAAAGTATCTCCAAATGTATTCTTCGTCGACGCGTCTGGACAGCCCATTGTTGACGATCGGGTTGGTCCAAGACGCAGGCGTCTAACGAGCAACTGGTGGAACAATAAATGGGCTAACAGGCTTCTTGCTATTGAGTCACTATTTAGTCGAACGCAGAGCAACAGCTCAGGAAAGATTGCTCTCGACTCTTTTCTGAGACTTGATGCGCCATTTGGAATTGACGAAGGACGACTATTATCGCTGGGTAACGATGAAAATGAAGAACTAGATGATCTCACGTTCATAATAGAACCAGACGCTGCCTCTGAAAAGGATGAAATTGCGGGCGATGAGATCGGACCTGAACCTAAGCTTGGTGAGCAGTGAGAGAAGGCACATGACAAAATTAAAGATATTCGATGAGCCTCTATTAGAGTTTGCATTCGGTCAGCAACTCGCACACCCACGCGATGGCTTATCGCTTTTTGGTCCTTATGACTCGGCTGGTGTGAAAAACCCTCGTACATTGGTTCACGGGGTTGTTGGTACCAACGCGGGAGTACAGAAGTTTCAGGACTTCGTAAAACGCATCGCGCATCCAATTAATACACATAAAAACCTGGATGACACATTGTGGCCTCACTACCCAGGCTTTGAAGCTGCATTTCACGCCAGGGTAATGGAAAAGCCAGCGTGGCAGTATTCGATCGATAACGACAAATTGCTTGCAGCGACATCCTCGAAGGACGAGTACGCACGAGTATTTGGAGTGGTCAATCTTTACCTAGAGGCAATTAGGATTGCGAAGAAAACAGATACTGCATTTCACTGTATGTTTTGCATTGTTCCCGACATAGTTCATAAGAACTGCCGGCCGCGGTCGCGCGTCGAAGATGGGACGGGTACCAGGCCAAATAGCCGTCAACGGAAAAGTCGTGCTGTTATGGCTGATTTTTTCGATTCATATGATTCCAGCCAGTATTGGTATTCCGTAGACTGTTGGCGTTCACTCAAAGTTGACCCAGGGTTTTCATCTAAAACTGACCCGGCTTTTTTCGTTGTCCACGGCTAGTCCGCTGTGGATAACTCACGATTTTGAGTCTCCTCTTTCGATTTTTTGCCTTTCCCGACTTCGGTCTTGCCACGGTGCTTGAACCGCCAGGACTCGTTGCCGGTCTCCACAATATGGCAGTGATGGGTTAACCGGTCCAGCAGCGCCGTGGTCATCTTGGCATCGCCGAACACCGTCGGCCACTCGGTGAACGACAGGTTGGTGGTGATGACTACGCTCGTGTGCTCGTAGAGCTTCGAGAGCAGGTGGAACAGGAGCGCACCCCCGGCCTGGGAGAACGGCAGGTAGCCCAACTCGTCCAGGACCACGAGGTCCACGTAGGTGAGCTTTAAGGCGAGCTGGCCCTGCTTGCCCAAGGCCTTCTCCTGCTCCAGAGCGTTGACCAGTTCCACCGTGGAGAAGAACCGTACCCGCTTGCCGTAGCGCTGGATGGCCTCGATGCCGATAGCGGTGGCCAAGTGCGTCTTGCCGGTGCCGGGCCCGCCGATCAGCACCACGTTCTGGGCTGAGTCCAGGAACTGGCAGGTGTGCAGGCGCTTGACCAGGGCCGCGTCCACCCGGGACTGACCGAAGTCGAACCCGGCGAGGTCCCGGTGCGCCGGGAACCGCGCGGCCTTCATCTGATAGGAGATGGAGCGCACCTCCCGTTCGGCACCCTCGGCAGCCAAGAGGTCCCCCATGAACCGCTCCGGGTCCGGTTCGGCGCCCTGGCGGGCTATCACTTCCGGCCAGCTTTGGGCCATGCCGTAGAGCTTCAACTCCTTCAGTCGTGTGACGATCTCCGCACTCATTGATTTACCTCCGGTTGCAGCAGTTGGTCGTAACGGGCCACGTCGGCCTTCGGTTCCTCGGTCAAGGTCAGCGGTGCCGGGACGTGGGGTAAGGGCTTCGGCTGGGTCAGGCGGGCCAGCAGGTTCAGCACATGCTCCCCGCTCGCCATCCCTGTCTCGAGCGCCGAGACCGCGGTGGCGACCACCGCATCCAGGCCGTGTTGTGGGATGGCCGAGAGCAGTTGTGCCATCACTCGGTCGCCGCCCGGCTGCTTGAGCAAGCGCTTCTGCAGCGCCACCAGGGGTGCTGGCATCTCGGCGAACGGCGCGCCGTTGCGAAGCGCGCCAGGCTTAGTGGCGACAAGACCGATGTAGTGACGGAAGTCATAGAAGGTCCGGTAGCGCTCGAAGCAGCGTGGATGGCGGGCGATCTCCAGGTTGTCCGCGACGAGGGCGAGTTCGGCCGGGTAGATGCGCAGACTCACCACCTGGTGGGCATAGTCCGAAGGCACGCTGTAGCGGTTGCGCTGGAAGTGGACGAGTGCCGTGGCCGAGACCCGCACCGGCTGTTCCAGGTAGCCGTCGAACGGTCGTGGGTTGGGCATGAGCCGCGGCTGCTCATCGACCAGGACCTCGGCCACGGTGCGCTCGGGCCATTGGGGATGGCGCATGTCCTGCCAGGCGGCCCGGCAGCGTTCGGCGAGCCAGGTGTTGATCTCCTCCACATCCCGCCAGCGCTGTTCGAGGGCTGTGTGCCAGATCTGTCGACGCCGGTCCTGCACGTTCTTCTCGACGATGCCCTTCTCCCAGCCGGCGGCGCGGTTGCAGAACTCGGGCTCGAACAGATAGTGGCTGCACATGGCCTCGAAGCGGGCATTGACGGTGCGCTCCTTGCTCGGGCCCACCCAGTCGACCGCGGTCTTCATGTTGTCGTAGATGCCACGGCGGGGCACGCCGCCGAAGGCGGCGAACGCCCGGGCGTGGGCATCGAACAGCATCTCGTGGCTCTGGCCAGGGTAGGCCACCAGCCAGAAGGCCCGAGAGGCCGCGAGCTTGATATGTGCGACCTCGAGGCGCCGGCGTACGTCGCCGACGAAGGCGTACTCACAGCTCCAATCGAACTGGAAGGCCTCCCCCAGCTCGAACACCAACGGCACAAAGGCCTTCTGCTTGGGGGCGTTCGCCTGTTCGAGCTTCCAGCGGCGCACGAAGGCACACACCCGGCCATAGCCGCCGACATAGCCTTGCTGCTTGATGGCCTGGTAGAGAACGAACGCCGTACGCCGGTCGCGCTTCGGGCGATGACTGTCGGTGCGCAGCCAGTCCCCAAGCGGCTCCGCCCAGGGGTCTAACACGCTCTTGGAGACGCGCTTGGGGTAGCGCGGTTCCACCGCCTCAGCCTGCCTCAGCCAGCGCCGGATGGTGTTCCGGGATAGCCCGGTGCGCCGCGCAATCTCGCGCAGCGGCAGCCCGTCCCGGTAGTGCAATCGTCGGATCTTCGCCAACATGCCCACGGTAATCACTCCTGCGTATCCCCCGATGGCCAAAAAGCCGCCAGGGTAGCGATTTACGTGGGTCAGTTTTGGGTGAAAATTACCC
>DASRRN010000476.1:0-7593 GCA_035695685.1 Acidobacteriaceae bacterium
TTATCGTTTTTGTCATGGGGACGAACGTCTTCGCGCAGACTGCTCCGCAACGAGTGATTATCGACACCGATCCGGGCATTGACGACGCAATGGCCATCCTGCTGGCCTTGAACTCGCCAGAACTCAAGGTCGAAGCGCTGACCGTCGTGCCGGGTAATGTTGAGGCGGCACAAGGTCTGGAAAACGCCCTGAAGCTTGTGTCCCTGGCACGCCGATGTGATGTGCCTGTGGCGGGCGGAGCACAACACCCGTTGAATCAAAAGCTGATCACGGCCCAGTACTGGCACGGCAGGAATGGTCTTGCAGGGGTCGACTTGCCCGCCCCCACATGCAAACCCGATGCGCGCTTTGGCCCCGACTTGATCATCGAGATGGTACACAAGTATCCGCATCAAATCACGCTCATTCCCATCGGGCCGCTGACGAATATAGCGCTGGCAGTTTCTAAAGATCCGGGAATCGTATCTCTGGTCAAAGACATTGTCATTATGGGGGGCTCAATCACCGGGGGGAACGTGAACGGAGCGGCAGAAGCGAATATCTATAACGATCCGGAGGCTGCAGAAATCGTTTTCAATGCTGGCTGGGTCGTCACCATGGTCGGCTCCGATGTCGGGGAACGCACGTTAATTACGCGCAAGAACGTAACCCAATTGCAGGCGAACCACGCGCCGGAAAGCGATTTCGTCGCCAAGCTGGTCGATTTCTACGTCACCCGTTCGGAGAAAAGCGGGTACCAGGGAGCTGCGATGTATGATCCCCTGGCCGTGGCCGTGGTGGTTGACCCCACGTTGGTCACGCTCCAGAACATGCATGTGGACGTAGAGACCAAAGGTGAGTTCACTCGCGGGGAGACCGTCGCCAACCGCCATGGATCCGATGAGAACAACGTTCTGCACGGCGATCACTATGAGATCGAAGGCGTCGTTGCACTAAAGCCGAATGCTCGCGTTTGCCTGGCCTCAGACAGGGATCGCTTTCTGCGGCTATTTGTCGACCGGATCACGAGGAACAAATAGAGCGAGTCTCGGTGAGCGCCGGCACTTCGCGTAAACGGCTGTCTTATTGAACACGAGTAGCCTTGTGGTCCCCGCCCTGATGCAGGACAAGGCCGGTGGCTTTCCCCTGGCTGTCCGTTTCAAATGTGATCTGCGCGTCCACCACTTTCAGGAAGAAGTCGTGATCGCTCTCTGGAAATACTTCGACCTTCCCCTGTCCTGTTGCCTGCGTAAACAAGTGGTCCCCCTCGCGAGTCACCGTCAGTATGAAATTCGGTGCGAGTTGGTAGGATCCCACGTAGTTGTCCAGAATCTTTGGGTCGATGGCCACTTCTTTATGTTCCTTGGGCGCTGGCGGCCCGGCCTCGGTGCGCTTCGCAGTCTGGTCTCGCCCGTTCTGGTGTAGCACGAGGTCGGAGACCTTGCCCTGGCTGTCCATTTCGAACGTAAGCTGCGCATCCACAACTTTCAAAAAAAAGTCTTTCTCGCTTTCCGCAAACACCTCGAACTTCGGTTGTCCGGTCAATTGCGTGAAGAGATGGTCTCCATCCAACGACATCGCGATAAAGATTCCAGGCCTCAACTCGTAATTCCCGACATACTTCGCCAAAACTTCATGCGGAACCGTGATTTCTTTGCGCTCGGATTGCAGCACCACCTTTTCGCCATGAGCTACCGCCGCGAGTTTTCCCGCAATGTCCCCCGGCGCGCCCCCGTTCAGATTGCTGAGCACGATCACAGTGAGCTTATCGTCGGGGTAGTAAGCCATGTCGGTGTTGAACCCCTCGATGCCGCCGCCGTGCTCGTACTGCAGGTGTCCTTTCGCATTCGCAATCATCAGGCCGCAGCCATAGTTCTCTTTGAACGGCGTAGTCATCTTCTTTAACGACGCGGCCGAAAGGACCTTGCCGCCATACAACCCCTGCTCCCAGAGGAGCAAATCATGGGTCGTCGAATAAAGAGCTCCCGCGGAGAAAGGAATGGTCATGTCGATATAACCGGAGTTGACCGGACCCTTTGGGCTCGGCGAGTAACCCATGGCGCGATGTGGAATGATCGCCGAGTTCGAGTCGTACCCCGAATCCTTCATCCCCAGCGGCTTGAAAATGTTCTGCTCCACAAAATCCGCGTATGTCTGTCCGCTGATCTTTTCGAGCAGATACCCGAGCAGCACGTAGCCGGAATTGCTGTAGTTCCATTTCTCGCCCGGCTGGAATTCAAGTGGTTTGTCGCGGAAACGGTCCACCAGGGCCTTGGCCGTCGTCGGCGTCGCCTCGCTCGCGTGGTAATCCGGGAAGGAAGTAAAACTCGGAATGCCGGAAGTATGCGTCAGCAGGTTGTAGATGGTGATCTTGTCCCATGCCGCCGGGGCATCGGGCATATACTTCTTCACGTAGTCGCCGGTGCTGAGTTTTCCGCGCTCCTCCAGCAACAGGATCGAGGCCGCCGTAAACTGCTTGGTCATCGAGCCGATTCGGAACTTGGTCAACGAATCATTGGGTATGTTCCACTCGAGATTCGCGTCCCCGTAACTCTTCTCGAAGACAACCCTGTCCCCCTGCGCCACCAGCACCGATCCCATGAACTGATGGCTATCCGAGTACGAGCGCACGACTTGATCCATGCGTTCCACCGGCGCCTGGGCGCGGCAATACGAACATGCGCCTGCGCCGGCAAGAACCAGGAACATGGCCGTCATCAAGGTCCGTAAGACCGGAAGATCGCGATCCACGCGGGCAACTGGCACCACCGCAGAGACGGTTCCCTGGGCACTTAAGCCGGTGGCAAAAGTTCCTTCCCCATTCAGATTCATTGGAGACCTGCCTTTCAGATCGTTTGGCTTCGCGACGCGGGCTGAAGAATTTCTCATCTCATTTCTCGCGCGATCTCTTCCCGGAGTGACGCTCCCATCCTACCCGCGAAGCCCTGTCTGATCCAGTAGTGTTCGGGTCGCGGGTCACCAATCATTCTCTTATCTGGGTGCATGGCGATTGGGAAACTGGACCGGATGGTGTTTGGCCTTGTTTGTCGCTGCGCTGACGATCGCAAGCAATCTCCGATTCCTGCCTCGGATGGGTATTCCCATTCGCCATGCATTCGCGCCGCACGGCGTGCATCTTATTGTGGAGCTCGCAACCGCGCCAACTCACGGAGCCCGTCTAGGGCAAATCGCAGCCAACCCCTGGCCCCGGCTACCTGGCGCATTTGCCACTGTAAAATACGTCAAGCGAAAACACGTCACCATGACTCTTCGGCTTGAGCTCTCGCCCCTCGCCATCCCTACTCAACTCTCAAGGCCGTTACCGGGTCAATCGATGCTGCTCGCCGGGCTGGAATCAGCGCGGCAATACATGTGGCCACTATCAAAAGAAGAATTGCAGTGACCAGGATCGTCGCATCGACGCCATTAACTTCATACAGGATCGCTTCGGCAAACCGCACGCAAAGCAGCGCGGACGGCACCCCGATCGCCAGGCCCAAAAGAACCTGGATCAGCGCTCCCTGAATGATCATGCCGATCACTCGGATGCGCTCGGCTCCCAGCGCCATGCGGATTCCAATTTCGCCGGTGCGGCGGGAAACCGTGTAGGCAGTAACACCGTAGAGCCCGATGGTGGCGAGCAACAGCGCCAAGCCGCCAAAAAGCAGCGTGAGGCGAGCAATCATGCGGTCATCGGTGAATTGATCGGCGATCTGCTGATCGAAGGTTTCAAACCTCACTATGGCGAGATTGGGATTGATGGCCGACAAGGTACGCCGTGTCAGAGACTCCATATTGCTGGTGGGACGGGCCGTCGCCAGCACGATCGTTCCGGCGTAAAGGTCGTCGTCCTGATCGATGGGAGTTTTATCGCTCGCCGGCCTCTGCAGAATGGGCAGGAAATACATAGCGTGGTCTTTCCAGCGGACGCTCGTGTAGACGGTATCTTCGACTACGCCCACAATCTCAAAGTCTGCCGCCGATTTCGGACCGGTGCCGAAGTGGTGACCGATGGGATTCTGGTTCGGCTTAAAGAATTTTTTCACGAAGGACTGGTTCACGACGGCCACTGTGGCCGAAGCAGGCGTGTCTTGGGGGCCGATGCCGCGGCCCAGCAGCACATGCGTTCCCACAGAGTCAAAGTACTCTGCATTCACCCTCACATCAGAAGCACTGACGTGGAGATCAGGCTGGCCCTGAATCTGGACGCTCCAGCCGTCGTTTCTCTCTTCCATGGGGGTGTAGGTGGAAATGCCGACCTTCAGCAAACCGGGGATAGCGTGGAATTGCTGTTCGATACTTCGGTAGAGATCGCCGACCCGGGAGGGCAAATAGCCAGCCGCCTGTGGATCGATATGGACGATGTAACGATTCTTCGATTCGAGCCTGAGATCGGTATGCTGCAGCCTATTTATGCTTTGCGCAAATAATCCGGCCGCAACGAGGAGTACCAGGGACAGCGCGGTCTGCACCACAACCAGTCCGCGCTGCAGCAGCGTGGCGCCGCCAGCCGCGGCCCGCTGTCCGGTTCGCAGAGCTTCTGCAGGCTCAGCGGTCGCCGCAATCCAGGCGGGCGCGATTCCGAAAAGAATACCGGTGACCAGGGACAGACCGCACGCAAACGCGAGCACAGCTGGCGACGGACTCGCGTGGATGGGCAGTTCATTGGCCCTCGGAAAAGCCATCGCCAGCAAGCTGCGTGTGCCGCCATACGCAACCCCCAGCCCGGCAAGACCACCTAACAATGCGAGAACAACACTTTCGGTGAGCAGTTGCCGGATCAATCTTGAGCGGCTAGCCCCGAGCGCAGCGCGCACGGACATCTCGGCCTTGCGATTCATGCCGCGGACCAGCAGGAGATTGGCCACATTGGCACAGGCGATGAGCAACACCAGGCCCGAGATGGCCATCAGGAGATGCAGTTGCAGTGCGTATTGCTCCTGCATGCCTCTGATACCGGCTTCGCCGGTCGTGAGCACGATGTGAACCTTCGGCAGCAGAGCCCGGTTTTGCTCCGACGAAAAAGTGTGAATAGGTGTGAGCGCCCGGCGCAGAATACCACTGAGTTTTTCCTGCAGCTCGACCCGATTGACACCCGGCTGAATGCGGCCGATGATGTCGAGCCAGTTCGCAGTTGGATCGTGTACATACGAGGCATTCGCCAGCACCGGTGCAGACTGAATCGGCAGGTAGAAATCCGGAGGCGTGCTCGACAAGTGATCGCCAAAGAAGCCCTGCGGCGCGATGCCCACGACTGTGATCGGCTGGGTGTTGACGACAAACACGCTGCCGACCACCGCGGGATCCCCGGCGTAGCTGTTTTTCCATGCCTCATAACTCATAACGGCCACGATCGACGAGCCTTGCGTATCGTCTGCGTCTGTGAATAACCTCCCGATTGCCGGCCTCAGGCCAAATGTGCGGAAGTAATTGCCGGAGACAAATTCGCCCATCCTCGGCTGTGCAGCTTGCTCCAATCCCTGGCGACGCACGACCACCCTTTGGTAATCGGCGCCCGACTCCATGGCAGCCAATTGCTCAAACTCGGGCGTGTTCCTTCGCAGCTGTTCCCACGCATCCGTCGAAAACAACGAGTAATCGGCGTTGTCGGGCACGCCATATCCGACACAGCAGTCATTGTGGTCGCCAAGACGAACCAGGCTATTGGGATCCGCGACCGGGAGCTTCCTCATCAGGACACCCTCGACGAGCGAGAAAATTGCCGCATTCGCTCCGATTCCGAGCGCTAAGGTCAGCACCGTCACTGCTGTGAAGCCAGGAGACTTGCGCAATTTGCGCAGAGCATAACGGATGTCGTGAAGGGCGTTTTCGACTAACGGCAGCCCTTCCTCGGCGTGATAGTCTTCGTGGATGGTTCCCGTCGCGCCAAATTTTATCGCGGCTTGGCGACGGGCCTCTTCGAGCGGCATTCCGGTGCGCATGTTTTCTTCCGTCTGCATCGCTAAGTGCTCGTCCATTTCCTCGCGCTGGCGCTCATCGTCTCCACGGTGAGTCGCAAAGTTCCGAACGCGCGCGAACAGCCTCCTCAGCGCCCTCATGACAAATCCTCCGCCTTGACCTCGAAGAAGCGTGCGATGATGGCCGCTGTCTGCTCCCAACCTCGAGTTTCGGCTTGCAGCTGCTTGTGCCCTGCCCGTGTCAGCCGATAGAAACGTGCCCGGCGGTTGCTCTCCGAAGCGCCCCACTCAGACGCAATCGCACCTTCCTGCTCTAATTTCAGCAATACGGGATACAAGGTGCCCTGGTTCACGGCCAGCAGATCTCCGCTGATCTGCTCGATGCGTCGCGCCATGCCGTACCCGTGCAGTGGTCCCAGCAGTTGCAGAGTCTTCAGGACCATTAGCCCCAGTGTGCCTTGTTGGACGTCAGATTTTTGTTTCATTTCTTCTACCTTTTGGTTCCCAACAGGAATAATGCCATACTTCATTTGAGGAAACAACAGGTGATGGATGTATCAATGATTTCTTCCTCTGGGCAGCACGCCGTTCGGCGCGGAGTGGACCGCTATCTTTGTCCCCAATCCGCCTTTGCTGCTCTCATGGAATAAACGTGATGAGATTCGTATGTACCCTTGCTTTTGTTGTTCTGGGGTCTCGTCAGGCGGCGAGGAGTGATGCGAGTACGATGACAACACCGACCAGAGGTAGAAGGAGCAAGTTGCTGCATTTGTTGTAAGAAAACAAACCTGTAACCAACAGGAGCAAATAACCATTATGAAAAAGGAACGAATCGAAATTGCAGCCAGAGCGGCAGATTCATCCCCAATCACCGAAACTATGGAGTCGAACTCTCTCTTCACCCGGCGTGAAATGCTGGGAATGGCCGGAATGGCCGGAATGGCCGGTTTGACGGCTTTGACCGGTATCGTACCCAATGCTGTTGCGCAGACTGCGCAAAAACGGCCTCGGATCGCCTGTCTCGTCAGCTATTGGGGTCTCCCGACTTCACATGCGGACTGGATCGTAAACAAGCTGTTGGACGGTTATTGGTGGAAGGGCGCCCACACTCCTTCGCAGGTGGACGTGGTGTCCGTTTACATCAATCAGTTTGATACCAGCTTACTGGGTCAGAAAGTATGCAAAGCGAAAAATATTCCCATCTTTAAAACAGTAGGTGAAGCCGTCACGCTTGGCGGGAAGGAACTTGCGGTGGATGGTGTTGTCATAGTCTGCGAACATGGGAATTATCCAACTGATCTCAAGGGGCACTGGCTCTTGCCACGCTGGTGGATTTACCAGCAGGTCATCCGGGTTTTCGAGCAGAGCAAACGCTCGGTGCCCGTGTTTAACGACAAGCACCTCTCCTACAACTGGGACGACGCCAAGTGGATGTTTGACAAATCCCGTGAACTGAACTTTCCCCTCAGCGGGGGGTCCTCCATACCGACCTACTTCCGCAAGCCCGAGATAGAACTCGCTATCGATACGCCAATTAAGAACTCGATTGTGGTTGGAGACGCCGCCGATGAAGGAGCCATCTTCCATTGTGTTGACGTGCTGCAGGCCTTTGCAGATCGCCGCAAGGGCGGTGAGACAGGCGTCAAGTCGGTGCAGTCCATTCGCGGGCCTGAAACATGGAAGTGGGTCGAACGCA
>DASRRN010000477.1:0-8230 GCA_035695685.1 Acidobacteriaceae bacterium
GAGTGGAAAAATCACTTCTGGGCCGGTTTTTTCGGAGTTCAGCATTCATCACCTGTTTGGCAACGATAGCTTTTCGACCAGGGTGCGCGTGTACTCGGGGATCCCTCGTATTGACATCGAGACCACGATTCTCAACAACGACAAGTTTGTGCGTTATCGCCTGCTCTTTCCTACCTCCATCCAGAGTGGGCATCGCTTCGACGAGATTCCCTTTGGCGCCATTGAACGGCCGGAGAAGCATGAGCTTCCTGCACAGAATTGGATGGATTGGAGCGATGGGAAGCATGGCCTGACCCTGCTCAACATCGGACTCCCGGGCAGCAATGTCACAGAGGGGACAATGCTGCTCTCGCTGATGCGATCAACGCACATCAACGATTACGTACTTTCACTTGGCCAACCCGCTTCTTCTGACCTCGGGCTGGAACTGGGCCAGATACGCACCTTTCACTACGCCTTGGTGCCGCACGTGGGCAACTGGCGGGATGCCCTGAGCTTTCGGGCTGGACTCGAATTCAACAATCCATTGTTGGAACGCCCGCTCGATCAGCATCCGGGAAAGCTGAGGAAAAAGTTCGGCCTGCTCGAAGTTTCGTCGCCGAATGTAGTCCTGAGTGCGTTCAAGCCTGCTGAAGATAGGGCCGGTGTGATCGCCCGGGTTTATGAGGCATCGGGCCATCCTGCCAGGGATGTGACCATCCACTTCGCCGGTGGCATTCAGGGCGCCGCAGAAGTGAACTTGATGGAAGACCCGCTTCGATCGATCACGGTTGAGAATGACACCATCCATTTCGATCTCAGGCCATTCGAGATCAAAACCTTTCGACTGCAACTGCCATTGAAACTGAGATAGATCGGCAAACTTTTACCTGGTCCGGCCGCTTGAACCTCCCTTCATTGTGCGGAACAGGTCTCCTGTCCGTTCTGTATGGCCTGAAGGTTTCTTTGGGCTGTGGGACTATCCGGCCCATAAATCAGCACCCGCTGTAGCACCTGCACAGCTTTCTCCTTCTGGCCGAGCCTGCATTCCGCCAGAGCGAGATTGATGCCGAGCGACTCAATATCCTCATTGCGGTCAAAAGCGCTCTGCCACAAAGGCACCGCTTCGCCCAGTTTGCCGGCTCTGGCCAGCAGCGTGGCTAAATTATTTGCGGCCAGCAGATTCAGCGGATCCAGTTTCAAAGCCTCGCGGTAATAGTCTTCGGATTGAGTGGCGCTCATTCCCATCGAGCGAGCTAAGAACCCCAGGGCGGTTAGAACATCTGAATCTGGCGGCTCGGACTTTTGCACAGTTAACAGCATTGACCCGGCCCTCGCCGCCTCAGAGATCTTTCCGTCTGCCGTCAGGTTGTAATACGCGAGCGCCAAATCGCGTGCTGGTGCATCGCGGCCGAGAAAAGAAACCAGCTCCGGATTCGTGGGTGCTCCCTCCAGGCTCTCCAATTGTGCCGGATGTTGCCGGATGCGGTGATCGGTCCATGCTACATGCGGTATGTTTTGCGCCTTGCTTGTTGGCATGTGGCAGCCGGTGCAGTCAGGGGTACCCGGGTAGTGCGTGGTGGCAAACTTTGCCTCGCTATGGCACGCCAAGCATTTGTTGCGATAGAACCTGGCACGCTCCGCGGCCCCAGGGGAATAGTGCGGGTCATGACAGCTCATGCAGGACATGCGGTCCCCGCTCTTGCGCTTGCACTGGCTCACGCTTAACTGTTCTATCTCGCTTACGCCGCGATCAGTAAGGCTCGTCCCTGCATAGACAAAGTAGGATATGTAATCTTCAATCCGTTCTCCGGGCTTGAAGTCTGTGACCGAGCGCCCGCGATGTTCGACGCTGGTATCGCCTTCCAAATGGCAACTGACGCAGATCGAATCTCGCCGGCCGGCGTCGAGCTTAGCCGGGTTGATTACGGCGGCTTTCCCAGCAGTACGGACGTGTTCCTGCGTATCTCCATGACAACTTTCGCAAGTGATGCCCCCGTGCAGAAACGGCAATCCCTGGTAGTGGTTATTCGTTCCCGGATCTGCGCGTTGTACGCCGCTCATGTGGCAGCGCGTGCAGCCGGGCGACATGGGCAGGGCCTCGGGCAACCTGGTGGAACCACCGAGCCCGGGCTTCATGTCGTACGCCTTGAGGTTCGCGTAGTAGGCTACTGGCGATTCGAGAAGGTATCCGTTGACGGTGTACAGATAAGTTATGCCGAGATGGCCCGAGCCCATGAAGTATTCGAGCTTCTGCCGTGTCTGGCTCCCCATGCGCCCATAGCTGAGCCAGAATGACTGGTCGTTGGCAAAGAGCCGGTAAGTAATTTTCGAAGGCGCGTGATAAAAGCTTCCCGGAATGGCATGGTCCAATGCACGTCCGCTAGCATTGGCCATCGGCGTACCCAGATATTTTTGGAGGATATCCTGGTGGCACTGCCCGCAGGCCGCATCCCCCACCGCGACTGAGGTGACTGCATCCGGCGCAACCTGCTGGGCCAGGCCGCAGCACGACAGAAAAACTGCGAGTGCCAATCCGAGAACCGGCCACAATCTCATCAGGCGGCCACTCCTTGCCCATGTTCTTCCCAACATGCTAATAATACTGGCATCATAGGTTGACACCTCAAAAGTGTGTAGGGCGGAACCCAGGCACCAGAACCCGGGCACCAGGAAATGTACGAAAAAGAGGGAACGAGATGAATCGTAGAGACATGATGAAGCTTGCAGCTACCCAAACGGCCATGGTCGCATTGCCCGCCGTCATAGTAGCGCCTTCGGCACGTGCTGAGTCAAAGAGTGCTCCTTCGACGCTGAAGAACGCTCAATTTGAGTTGACTGTTACCCCGGGGACAGGGCTTCAGTGCAAGCTGGTCCATGTGCCCACCGGGAAGGTTCTTGCCGACGGTTACTCTTATTCCGTCGGAACGCCGGTCTTTTCCGAGGCGAAAAAGGATGGTGCGTCGATAGTTCTTGAGGGAAAGACGGAGCTGGGTCTGGAAATCCAGCATCGCTTCACCGTCGACCCAGGCTCACCATGGATCGAAGAGCAAATTGCTTTTACGAACACTGGGGCAACACCGCTCGATCTGCACAATGCGCGAAGTGGGTTCGTGCTCCCGTTGCAGCTCGAAGGCGGGAAGGTAGACCTCGCCTGGGCGCAACATAAGTTCACCGCCATTCCGTTCCGCCGGGAGCCCAATGGCCACAGGCTTCAGTATGCGGACTTTTCTCTGGATCAGATTCTTACTGGACCTTACTCCTCCGAACTCTGGACGATGAATACCACGGTGACGCCCGCATTCGCTGCCGAAGGATGGGCATGGACCGACGGGAAGCAGGGCATTCTCGTCTCGAAATTCAGTCCGGGCGGGTTGGAGTTTGCTGTCCTGGACCGGGTGGCTCTGCCGCAAAACAAAATGGGACTCCGCTGGGGCGGCATCGGCATTTACCGCGGCAACCCCGAGCACGGAGCGTGGCTCAAGCCCGGTGAGTCACATAAATTTGGAGTCACGCGCGTCACGGCCTTTTCCGGCGATTGGATGCAAGGCTACTATACCTTTCGCGGCGAGATGGAAAAACGCGGACAGGGAGTTCCCGATAAATTCAACCCGCCGGTTCACTGGAATGAGCTTTACGACAACAAGCTGTGGTGGCTTCCCGGCGACGAGCAGAACAATCCCGCGATGCGAAAAGAGTATTACACCCTGGCAAGCATGAAGGAAGAAGCCGCCAAGGCCAAGGCTATCGGCTGCGAAGCTCTCTATCAGGATCCCGGTTGGGATACCAGCTTTGCTTCCAAGATCTGGGATGAGGAGAGGCTTGGCTCGTATAAGGCATTCACCACCATGCTGAAGACAGAGTACGGATTGAAGTCGTCTCTCCACACCCCTTTGTCTGGCTGGTGCGACCCGAGTTCCTATCCGCAGGAAGCGCACCGGCTTGACCGTTTCGGGGAGCGAGCCATGTGGGATCGCTCCCGCGGTTTTCAGGACCCAGTGCTCTGTGGGGCATCGCAGCAATACCTCACGGTGACGCTTGAACGTCTTAAGACCCTTTGCCAGGGCGGCGCGGCCTTCTTCATGTTCGATGGAACCATGTACCACGAGGAATGCTGGGACCCCAACCACGGGCACCAGGTGCCGTCGCGCCTGGAAGAGCATTGCCAGGCTACTTGCCGCCTGGCACGGATGGTTCATGCCGACTTTCCCGAGGTCTTGATCGAGATGCACGATCCGGCCCTTGGCGGAGCTCCGATGCGCGGCTGCCCGATCTACTACGGTTACGGAAAGTGTCCTGAAGGTGAAGGGGTATGCCAGGCACTGGGGTTTGATACGGTATGGGCCTTTGAATTGATGTGGAAGCCGATGGAAGATCTCACCAGCGGTCGCAGCATTGCGCTTTATTACTACAATCTCGCCTACAGCCTGCCGCTGTACATTCACATCGATCTCAGAACCGACAATCAGAATGCCGTGGTGTTCTGGTGGAATGCCTCCACCAATCGGCACTTGGGCATTGGTGGCACGCATCCTGATCCTGCGGTTCGTCAGGCACAGAAGGAAGGCATGGCCAACTACCGGCGTCTCAAACCCTATTTCGCTGTGGGCGGGTTTTATGGGATCGATGAGCAGACGCACGTGCATACAGACCAGCAGGGAAAGACAGCGGTGATGAACTGCTTCAACCTGGATAACCAGCCGGCAGAGAAGGAAATTCGATTTGAACCTACGAAGCTGGGCCTTTCGCCGGGTAAGACCTATCAATTTGCAGGCGCCATGTTCAGCCGATCCGGCGATGCCTACTTGGGCAAGGTGAGCATTCCCGCACTAGGGCATACACTCGTCGAAGTCACTTAGAAGTACCGAGGGTCAGAAGAATGGATCTCAGCAATAAAGTAGCGATCGTCACCGGCGGAGCCAAAGGCATTGGTCTCGCCAGCGCGGAGTGCATGCTGCGCCAGGGTGCGGAGGTAATGATTGTGGATTGGAGCGGAGATGCTGCCTTCGCTGCAGTCAAGAGTTTAACCGCCGTATCGAAAGGCGTCGATTCCGTGGCTGCCGACATTTCCAGCGTGGCCGACGTCGAGAAGGCAATCCAGGCCACAGTCGATCGCTTTGGCGGCATCGATGTTCTGGTAAACAACGCCGGTATTCAGACCTTCGGCGATCCGGTGACCACCACGGAAGAAGTCTGGGACAAAACCATGAACGTCAATCTCAAAGGGCACTGGCTGATGTCGAAGTACTCCATCCCGGAGATGTTGAAGCGCGGCAAGGGCTCGATCGTCAATGTCTCCAGCGTGCAGGGGTTGGCGTCTCAGAAGAACGTCGTCGCCTACTCCACCAGCAAACACGCCATGATCGGCCTGACGCGATCGATGGCAGTCGATATGGCGTCACGCAATGTTCGCGTGAACTGTGTTTGCCCCGGCACTGTCAACACGCCCATGATCCAGGGCATCATTGAAATGGACACGGACCCGGACAAACTGAAAAGAATCCTGGACCAAATGCATCCTCTTGGACGCATCGCTCAACCATCGGAGATTGGAGAAGTGATTGCCTTTCTCGCCAGTGACCGGGCTAGTTTCATGACGGGTTCTATCGTTGTCGTCGACGGCGGCCTCATCGTGCCTCTCGCCGGCTCACCGGAATAAGAAGGGCTATCAGTTGAATCTCAGTCCCACGCAATTAGGCGTCGTCACCGGTTTTTTGCTGGTTCTTTTGGCAGCGGTCATGAACGGCGCCTACGCCATTCCCATGAGGTTCATGTCTCGCTGGAAATGGGAAAACATCTGGCTTCTGTGGACGGTGTTGAGCCTGTGGGCGATTCCGCTGGTGATGACGTGGGCTGCCGTGCCTCATCCGATCGATGCTTTCCAACAAACATCGTTAGCCTCTCTGTTGCGCATGGGCTTGATGGGTTTGTTATGGGGCGCGGGAGTTCTGCTCCTGGGCATGTCTTTCCCCCTGGTCGGAGTTGCGGTGGGAGCATCAGTCGGTTTGGGATGCGCGGCGGCCGTGGGTACGCTTCTGCCCATCCTCTATACCGGCAGCTCGATGCTTCAGGCATCGACGGGTGTACTGGTTGCATTGGGTGTTCTCATGGTGTTGATTGGTGTAGGCGTGTGTGGGTTCGCTGGGCGGTCGCGTGAGCAGCACCAGGGAACGGGAACTATGATAGCGGGCCACTCGATGCGGGGGTTTTTGTATGCCGGCGTGGGTGGTACGCTCACCGCCGCGCTCAACCTGGCCCTCGCGGCCGGCGCCACCATTACGGCGGCGGTCGCGTTACAACATCCTTCCTCCTCCGCGGCGAGTATTGCTGTGTGGCTCCCCGTTCTTCTCGCAGGCGGCATTCCGGGTGTTGTTTATACACTCGTCCTTCTCGGCCGCAACCGTACCTTCGGCCTCTTTCGCGCTGGCGGAACGACCGGCTACTGGCCCTTGGTGGTGATGATGGGCTTGCTCTGGCTGGGGAGCATCGTGGTCTATGGCAACGGGGTGACAAAAATCGGCGCGCTGGGCCTGGTGGTTGGATGGCCAGTGTTTATGTCGGGAGCGGTGATCGCGAGCGCGGCGTGGGGCTCGCTCTTTGGAGAATGGAAGAATTCGGGCAAGACAGCGAAAATGTCCATGGCGGCGGGTGTTGTCTGTTTGATGATCGCCATTACGATCCTTAGCAGAGCGGGCCAATAACGTGTTTTCACAAATGATGTCAGCGGAAAAGCGGATTACGGCGCAGGCCTATCGCTATAGAAAGTCTGCACCCGTCCGCCGGCGAAACACGCTGCGCTTATGAAAACGTTCCGGCGCCACTGCTATATTCTTCCCGAGGTCGTTTTTGGTGTGGGGTCGATTCCATAAGGGTCGCCGGGCTCAGCGAGTTTCCGCGCAGCTTGGTATTCTCGCGCAGATTTTCTTGAGCACATGGATGGCGCTGGCCCAGCAGCAGTCGAGGCCAACCCCATCCGTTTCCCTTGCTCCCGAGCGGCCGCAGCAAGTCGTGCCACCTTTGCCCCCTGAGGCGCAGGATCCCCTGTTACTGCGCGCTCACCAGGCCGCCGAAGAAGGATCGTTTGCTAAAGGAGATGCTACGGTTCGAGAATTTCTCAGGCAACAACCGTCTTCGGCAGACGCACACTACCTCCTGGGCTACATTCTCTACCGCCAGCTCCGCGCGAAAGAATCCTTGAGCGAGTACACGCTCGCCGCGCAAAATCGAAAACCCACCGCGCTGGAGCTCGAGATCGTCGCCCTGGACTATGTGCTGTTGGGCGACTTCTTCGACGCCGACCGTTGGTTAACCAGGTCGCTCTCCTGGGAGCCGGCAAACGCGCTGGGTTGGTATTATCTTGGCCGCGCCAAATACAACGAGAACCGCTTTGCCGAAGCCATCGATGCTTTTCATTCCTGTCTAAAACTGGAACCGCGCAATGTGAAAGCCGAAGACAACATCGGCCTTTCAGAGCAAGGCCTGAATCACCCCGAAGAAGCCGCCAAGGCATTTCAACTCGCGATCAGCTGGCAAGAGGGTGCAAACGAGAAAAATGCCCAACCGTTTCTTAACCTCGGCAGTTTGCTTACAGAGCAGGGAAATGCGGATGCAGGCCTGCCTTACTTACTGAAAGCGATAGAAATGGCTCCTCGAAATGCCAGGTGTCATGAGGAGTTGGGGCGTGCCTACGTCAAGCTGAAGCAGCTGAAGAATGCCCAGGCCGAGCTTGAACAGGCAGTGCAACTCGCGCCGAACAGCTCCAGCGTGCGCTTCGAACTAGCCATGACTTATCGCGAACTGGGATTGAAAGAGCAGGCGAAGCAGGAGTTTGATCGCTGTGCCGCTCTCAACGCGACTCATTCGTCGGTGGAGACGCCGAACCAATAACCGTTGCATCATTTGACGATCATGTTTTGGCGGTGTTATGGTTCGTCGACTGTACCAATTTGCAATCGCTTGAAAAACCAGGTGGAGGCATCTGGATGTCCGCAGTGATCGTACCGCATACGTCAGCTAAGTCAAGCAACCAGGCTCGCTCGATCCTTTGCCCCCAGGCATCGTCGCTTCGTCCGTAACTCCGTTTACGGGTGAGGGAGAGATGAATCTTCAGCTTCTGAAGCCGCACATTGACTGGCTGATCGCTGAAGGCGCCGACGGGCTCTCCCCGCTGGGCAGTTCGGGCGAGTTCTGCGCCCTTGAGATCGAGGAGCGCAAGCGCGTTCTCGACAAGGTCATCGAGCTGAATAATGGC
>DASRRN010000478.1:0-2785 GCA_035695685.1 Acidobacteriaceae bacterium
GGCGGGCAGGACATGCGACCTTTGGGGGTCGAAGTTGTCGCCCGGGCCATAGAGGTTCGCAGGCATCGCGGCGAGATAGCGGGTCTTAAATTGACGGTTGTAGGACCAGCACATCTCGATGCCGGCGATTTTGGCGAGCGCGTAAGGACGATTGGTGGGCTCAAGCGGGCCGGTAAGTAAATATTCTTCCTTGATCGGTTGCGGACAAAGCTTGGGGTAGATGCAGGAAGAGCCCAAAAACAACAGCCGGTCGACGTTTGCGCGGTAGGCAGCATCGATGACGTTGGTCTGAATGATCAGGTTTTCGCGGATGAAGTCAGCGGGATACAGATCGTTGGCCAGAATGCCGCCGACCTTGGCTGCGGCCAGAATGACGTGATCGGGACGTTCGCGTTCAAAAAAGCTGCGTACGGCAACGGCGTCGGTGAGATCGAGCTCGGTATGCAAACGCAGCAGCAGCCGCTCAAAGCCCTGCTTGCGCAGATTCCGACAAATAGCCGAACCGACCAAACCGCGGTGACCGGCAACGTAGATGAGACTGTCTTTCTGCACGGGGGTGGCTCCAATTATGACTCGTGAAAGTTATAGGCGGCGTAGCCATGTTGAGTGACCAAGGCATCGCGTTCCGCGGCCTTGAGGTCTTCCGTGGCCATTTCTTCCACCAGCGCGCGGAAGTCTGTGCGAGGCGACCAGCCTAATTCTTTGCGCGCCTTGCTGGCATCGCCGAGTAGGGTTTCGACCTCGGCCGGACGGAAATAACGCGGGTCGACGGCTACGATGGCTTTGCCGTGCTGATCATAGGCCTGTTCTTCTAAGCCAGTTCCCTTCCATGCGAGGTGGATGTCCAGACATGCCGCAGCCATGGTGACAAATTCGCGGACGCTGTATTGCACTCCGGTGGCGATGACATAGTCCGTAGCGCGCTCCTGCTGGAGCATCAACCACTGCATCTCTACGTAATCGCGGGCGTGCCCCCAGTCGCGCTTGGAATCAAGGTTGCCGAGGTAGAGCTTGTGCTGCAGGCCGAGCTTGATGCGCGCCAAGGCGCGGGTCACCTTACGGGTGACAAAGGTCTCGCCGCGCATAGGCGATTCGTGATTGAACATGATGCCGTTACAGGCGTAGAGGCGGTAGGACTCGCGGTAATTGACGGTTATCCAGTAGGCATAGAGCTTGGCGACTCCATAGGGAGACCGGGGATAGAACGGAGTTTTTTCCGATTGCGGTGTCTGCTGTACCAGCCCGTACATCTCGGAGGTGGAAGCCTGATAAAAGCGGGATTTGCCGGTAAGGGAGAGAATGCGAATAGCCTCGAGCAGCCGCAGGGTACCCAAAGCATCGGAGTTGGCAGTGTATTCAGGCTCCTCGAACGATACCTGCACGTGGCTTTGCGCTGCCAGGTTGTAGATCTCGTCGGGCTGCACCTTCTCGACCACGTGGACCAGGCTGCTGGAGTCCGTCATGTCGCCGTAGTGAAGCACCAGGCGGCGCTTCTCCTGGTGGGGATCCTCGTAGAGGTGGTCGATGCGGTTGGTGTTCAGTAAGGAAGTGCGGCGCTTGATGCCATGCACTTCATAGCCCTTTTTTAGAAGGAATTCGGCGAGATAGGCGCCATCCTGACCGGTGATGCCGGTGATCAAGGCTCGTTTCAAGAAGGAGTGTTCCTCTGCTTCATTTTAAGCTAGCAGGCTCTCTGCGCCTGCAGGGAGTATGCCGACTGGTATCTTGACAGAGACTATGGGCGCACAGGGATCCCGGCTGCTGCATGTAGTGGCATCGTTTTCGCCGGCAATGGGAGGGACGAGCGAGGGGATTCGCAAACTTGCCCAGTGCGGTGAGGGCGAGGTTGAACTGGTGTGCCTGGATGACCCCGCGGAGCCATATGTCCAGGGGCAGAGCTTTCCGGTGCATGCGCTGGGTCCTCCCAACGGGAGCTATTGGTCAACGCCCAGGCTGCAGCCGTGGCTGAGGGAGAATCTCGGGCGCTTCGATGGCGTGGCGATCCATGGGCTGTGGCAATGGCACAGCTACGGCAGCTACTGCATGGTACGGGGCCGGGTTCCCTATGTGGTTTTTCCCCACGGCATGTTGGACCCGTATTTCAAGCGCGCGTTTCCGATGAAGCATTTCAAGAAACAGATGTATTGGCTGGCGCGGGAGTATCGCGTGCTGCGCGACGCCAAGGCGGTTTGTTTCACCACACCGATCGAGCGCGACGCGGCGGCGGGAACGATGTGGCCACAACGTTGGAATCCCGCGGTGGTTTCCTTTGGCACCTCGGAGCCCGCCGGCGATCGGGCAATGCAACGGGAATTGTTTCTCAACCGGTATCCAGCCTTGCGCGAGCGCAGGTTCTTTCTCTTCCTCTCTCGCATTCACGCGAAGAAGGGATGCGATTTGCTGTTGGAGGCCTTTGGGCGCGTGGCGACGGATACGGATGTAGATCTGGTTATCGCGGGCCCGGATGAGGAGGGGTTGCGGCCGCAATTAGAGACGCAGGCAAAATGGCTGGGGATGGAACGCCGGGTACATTGGACAGGGATGCTGGAAGGCGATTTGAAATGGGGCGCCCTGTACGCTGCCGAGGCATTTGTGCTGCCCTCGCACCAGGAGAATTTCGGGGTCGCGGTGGTGGAAGCGATGGCTTGCGGGGTGCCTGTGCTCATTTCCGATAAGGTGAATATTTGGCCGGACATTGCGCACGATGAGGCCGGAATCGTGAATGCCGATACGGCCGACGGGACGTGGCGTTCCATGACTACTTTGCTGGCGATGCAACCGGAGG
>DASRRN010000479.1:0-15687 GCA_035695685.1 Acidobacteriaceae bacterium
GCACGATCTTCATGGCGACTATTCTTGCGCGCCAGTCGAGCTGAATTTGGCTCCGGTGCTCCACTCGGCGAAGGGGCTTATGGTAGTCCCGAGTTCGTCGCGCCGATCGAGACTGGCGCGGAGATAGTCGCGGTTCATCACGGCGATCACTTCCAATTTGATCTCTTTGGGGCAGACGCCGGTGCACTCACCGATATTGGTACAGCTACCAAAGGCCTCGGTGTTCATTTGGGCAACCATGTTGAGGGCGCGGCGGTCGCGTTCGGGTTTGCCTTGCGGCAGGATGCCGAGATGAGCAATCTTGGCCCCGGTGAAGAGTGCGGGGGAGGCATTGGGGCAGGCGGCAACGCAGGCCCCGCAACCGATGCAGGCTGCGGCGTCCATGGCGCGATCAGCTGTTTCTTTGCCGATGAGATGAGTGTTGCCGTCAACGGCGTTCCCGGTGGAGATGGAAATATAGCCGCCGGAAGCGATGATGCGATCAAAAGAGCGGCGATCGACGACCAGGTCTTTGATAAGAGGGAAGGCAGCGGCGCGCCACGGCTCGATCACCAGTTCCTCTCCGTCTTTGAAGTGGCGCATCGTCAATTGGCAGACCGTCGTGGCGCGCCTGGGGCCGTGGGCAACACCATTGATCATGAAGCCGCAGGAACCACAAATGCCTTCGCGGCAATCGTGCTCGAAGGCCACTGGCTCTTCGCCTTTTTCAATCAGGGTTTCGTTGAGCACGTCGATGCACTCCAGCATCGACATTTCTACATTTGCGACCTCGACCGGGTAGCTGACAAACTTGCCCGCTTCCTTACGATTCTTCTGGCGCCAGATTTTCAGCGTTACTCTCATTTACTTATAGCTCCTCTGGCTCGGATGAACGTAGTGGAATTCCAGGGGTTCCTTGGTGAGCGTGGGCGGATTGCCGGGCCCTCGATAATCCCAGGCGGCAACGTAAGAGTAATGCTCGTCATCACGCTGCGCCTCCCCGTCGGGCGTCTGATATTCCTCGCGGAAGTGGCCACCGCAGGACTCATTGCGGTTGAGGGCGTCGATGCACATAAGTTCGGCCAGCTCGAAGAAGTCAGCGACGCGGCCGGCTTTCTCCAGACTCTGGTTCAGATCGTCCCCACTGCCGGGGACGTTGACGTTCTTCCAGTATTCTTCCTGCAGAGCCCGTATCTGGCCAATGGCGGATTCCAGACCCGCCGCAGTCCGCGACATGCCACAGTAGTCCCACACGATCTTGCCCAGTTCGCGGTGAAAGGAATCGACGGTGCGCTTGCCCTTGATGGAGAGGAGCAACTCAATGGTCTGTTTGACGCAGGCGACAGCTTGCTTGACCTCGGGCGCGGTTTCGAGCACGGCCGGGAATTTATTGCTTGCGAGGTAATTGCCGACAGTGTAGGGAACAACAAAGTAGCCATCGGAGAGCCCCTGCATCAGCGCGCTCGCACCCAGGCGGTTGGCTCCATGATCGGAGAAATTGGCTTCGCCAATCACAAACAAGCCAGGGATGGTGCTTTGCAGGTTGTAGTCGACCCACAGCCCGCCCATGGTGTAGTGGATGGCGGGATATATGCGCATTGGGACCTTGTAGGGGTTCTCGTCCGTGATGCGCTGGTACATGTCGAACAGGTTGTCGTAGCGATCGCGGATGGTTTTCTCGCCCAGCCGCCGAATGGCGTCGGTAAAGTCGAGGTACACGCCCAGTCCTGTTTCGCCCACGCCGCGGCCTTCATCGCAGACCGCTTTCGCATTGCGCGACGCCACATCGCGGGGAACCAGGTTCCCGAAGCTGGGATAACGACGCTCCAGGTAGTAGTCGCGCTCTGTCTCAGGAATCTGGTCGGGGGAGCGCTTATCGCCGGCTTTCAACGGTACCCAGATGCGGCCGTCGTTACGCAGCGATTCGCTCATCAGGGTGAGCTTCGATTGATAGTCGCCAGAGACGGGAATGCAGGTGGGGTGAATCTGCGTGTAGCAAGGGTTGGCGAAGAGCGCTCCGCGTTTGTGGGCGCGCCAGATGGCGGTCACATTGGAGCCCTTGGCATTGGTGGAGAGGTAATAGACGTTGCCATAGCCGCCTGTCCCCAGAATGACCGCGTCGGCAAAGTGGGTGGTGATCGTACCGGTGACCAGGTGGCGAGCCACGATACCCCGCGCCTTGCCGTCGATAACGATCAGGTCGAGCATCTCGGTGCGCGCATGCATGGTGACGGTGCCTGCGTGGATCTGCCGTTCGAGCGCCTGGTAGGCGCCGAGCAGGAGCTGTTGACCGGTCTGGCCGCGAGCATAAAAAGTGCGCGAGACCTGGGCCCCGCCAAAGGAGCGGTTGGTAAGCGCACCGCCATATTCACGAGCGAAGGGAACACCCTGGGCTACACATTGATCGATGATGTTGACGCTGATCTCGGCCAGGCGATAGACGTTGGCCTCGCGAGCGCGGAAGTCTCCCCCCTTTACGGTGTCGTAAAAGAGACGGAAAACGCTGTCGCCGTCGTTTTGATAGTTCTTGGCCGCGTTGATGCCACCCTGGGCTGCGATGGAGTGCGCGCGGCGCGGTGAATCCTGAAAGCAGAAGCACTGCACTTTATAGCCGAGCTCGCCCAGGGTTGCTGAAGCCGAGGCTCCCGCGAGGCCGGATCCGACGACGATGATCTTGTGTTTGCGCTTATTCGCAGGATTGACCAGCTTGACGTCGAAACGAGCCTGGTCCCATGCCTGCTCGATAGGACCCGTAGGTGCTTTGGAATCAAGAATCATCTATTTCACTAGCCCCAGTAGGACGCTTATCGGAATGGAAATGTAGCCGAGGACGATGAGCAGGGCGATGACGAGGGCCGTCTTTTGTAGCCTCGCCGTGTGTTGCGGCTGGTGGATACCAACACTTTGAAACATGCTCCACAGGCCGTGGCGCAGATGGAACCCCAAAAGGACAATGGCGACGATGTACGAAACCGACACCCACCAGACCTGGAAACCGGAAACCACGTTGTGGTAGACGTCACCCTCAATGAAGGCCGCGCCGGGATGAATGTAGCCGGCGGTCAGGTGCAGGAGGTGAAAGATGATAAACGCGAGCACGATGGGGCCGGACCAATACATAGTCCTGGACGCATAAGAGGAAGCGATCGCCTCTTTGCGCGAATACCCGATGGGACGCGCGCGCTTTTTGCGCAGGGCCAATTGTACGGTCGCGACAATGTGGAGCGTGACCGCAATCAGCAGAATGACGCGTACGGGCCAGAGAAATTCTCCAATGCTGTGCAGAAACGCACCGTAGGCGTTTAGTTTTGCCGGACCTTCAAATACCTGGAGATTGCCCAACAGGTGCCCGATCACAAAGATAAACAGGATGGCTCCGGTGACGGCCATCACGATCTTCTTGCCCACTGTGGAGGCCCAGAAGCTGGGTGCCCGATTGTCCCGAGGGACAGCTGCAGTTGTGCTCATTTGATTTTTTCCGATGCCTCAGGAGGTGCCGAAACTGAATCTGACCGAACTCTCTATTATTGGTGCGTGATAGAAGCACCGTCAAGGTTTCGGCTCTTCGAGACGGTCACACGATTTGGCGAGAGAGAGTTCACGCCAGGAGTTCCAATAGGGTACGAAAGGCCTGTCCGCGGTGACTATGCGTCCATCTGGCCTGATCATCGATCTCCGCCATGGTGCGTTTGAGGGCAGGCAAATAAAACAGTGGATCGTATCCGAAGCCGCCGCTGCCTTGCGGGCTGGTGAGGATGCGCCCTTCGACCGTGCCCTCAGCGGTCAGTAGAGCAGCCCCATCCTGTGCTGCGGCGAGCGCGCAGCGGTAGCGGGCGCCGCGATCCTTATCAGCAATTCCGTTCATCTGCTGCAACAGGAAGAGGTTGTTGTTGGCGTCGGCGGTTTTTGCGGCGTCGAAGCCGGCATCGGCGGCATAGCGGGCAGAGCGAACACCAGGGCCGCCATCAAGATAGTCCGCTTCCAGCCCCGAGTCGTCGGCCAACACCATTTCGCCGGGAAGAAAGCGGCTATAGTAAATCGCCTTTTTTCGGGCATTGCCGGCAAAGGTTGGGGCATCCTCTTCAGGGGCCTCAATGGTAGCGAGCCCGGGGAGGGGAAGGATGAGAATGTTATGACGGGCGGCCGCCAGGGCAAAGTCACGTAACTTTCCCGGGTTGGTGCTGGCGATGTAAAGGGTGCGGGCCATCAGTGAAACGGGGCCAATGGGCAGCCTTCACAATGAGGCTGTGGGCCGCAGTGTTGCTTGCCCACAGCAACCACCAGGGCGTGGAATTCGTTGTAGAGCTGCAAGCGGAATTCCGCCGGGTCATTGGCAAACGCGGCGTCCACTAGTTGTTGCACCTCACCGTATTTCCGGTCTCGGCCAGCGAGACCGTGGCGGTCGGCGATGCGGCGCAGATACTCATCTACGACCGCAACCGGATGGAGCAGTGCGTAGAGCAGGATGGCGTCGGCCGTTTCATTGCCCACGCCCGGCAACGCCAGCAGTTGGTTGCGAACCACCAAGGTCGGTTGTGCCGCGAGCCGGTCCAGCGAGGAGCCGTGCTCCTGATCGAGAAAGGTAACGAATGCTTTGATGGCCGAAGCCTTGCGAACCATGTATCCCGAGGGACGGATGAGCGTGCGCAGTTCATCCTCTGGAATGATTCGAAGGCCCTCGAGGTTCATCACGCCATTTGTCACCAGGTTGGCAATGGAACGTTCCACCGCGCGCCAGGAAGTGTTCTGGGTCAGGTAAGCGCCAACGATCACCTCCATCGGTGTCTGCGCCGGCCACCATTGCTGCGGGCCATAAGCCGCGGCCAGCTGGTCATGAAAATTGCGCAGGACGGATGCCGGTGCTGTTTTCATATCTTCGGTTTCTGTTGCTGCAACTGTATCTTCCAGCCCAGCAGCTTGGCTTTCATCGCCTCCGCCTCCGCCTCCGCGATCATTCCTTTGTGTTGATAGAGGATGGAGAGGCTGGTATGGGCCAGCACTTCATCCGGGTCCAGCTGAAGCAGGCGGTGCGCCACCGCGATGGCCCCATCGAAATCTCCTTGTTCTTGTAGCGCGCGGATGAGCCCGTGCATGGCATCGAGCATCCCGGGGTCCGCTTCGAGGCAGCGGCGCAGGCCATCTGCGGCGGCGGCCGCATCGCCTTCTGCGAGCAGGTCGAGCGCCCGGTGGTAGAGTTCTTCGGCGGCGGAAGAATGAGAGGGCATGATCGTAATGGCCTGGATTCAATGATAGCGGTTAGGATGAACGAAACAAAAGCGTCGATCGGGGGTCCCGCCGAATGAGTTTCAGCCTCGCCGATGGCTGGCTGATCACCATGAGCGAGCGTCGGTGCGCAAGCAGGCGCAGAAGAGCGCGGATGCGTTGACGAAACTTCAGCCAGCACCCTCGGTGGCCGACATAAAACAGCAGTCCCTCCGCTCCGCCACGCTCTCTCGAAAAACGTTTCCAGGAGAGGTCGTCAACACAGAGATCTCTCCGCTCCCCCAGATTTCCTGTAGAACTTGGTGGCGCTGGCAACCGTGCGCCTTTCTCTACGGAAAGTCGCATACGTAGTTGTTGCAAGCGCCGCGAGCGAAGGAAATCTGGGTACGCTTCGGTCGAGATGACAAAGGGGAGGGTGGCGCTTCCAAGGAGGGTGGTTGCTAGACAGAGGCGTTTTTCATCACTTTGAGTGGGCCGAAGGCCGGCTGCAGGCCCATGACTCCTCCGGTCGGGATGACAATTTTGTTTTGACGGAGCTGAGCGCATCTCTATTGGCAATCACACACCAAGCGGCACAAACAAAATTGTCATCCCGATCGGAGCGTAGCGTAGCGGACCTGTCCCGGCGTGCCGTGGAGGGACCTCCTGTTTCTCTAGGGCCTCAGTCTTTGGAATAAGGCACAGTGAGGGCCCCTGTTTGAATGGCTTTTACCCTGAGCAAGCTATCATTGAAACTCGCAGAGAGATTCGCTCCCAACTTGGGACGGTGGCAGTCCCAAACCGTTATGATGACGCTGCCGGTACGCAGCCGGAGTCATTCCAGCCAACTTGTGAAAAACTGCGCTGAAATAGCTTTGGTCACAAAAACCCATTTCCTGCGCGATGTCTGCGATGGGCTTATTCGTACTGGCAAGGAGCACCTGTGCGCGCTCCACACGGCAGTGATTGAGATAACTTCTAAACGGCCGGCCAATCACCTGTCCGAAGAAATGCATGAAATCCGATTCGGTTAGTCCGCACAATTGTGCCGCATCCGATACCTGAATCGCTTCTCCAATATGCCTACGGAGAAAGTCAAAAAAGTTGTGAAGATGATCCAGGGCGTACTGCTGGTGGCGAAAAGCTTCGACGGTGCCCGCGTACGAGGAATACTGGTTTACCAGCAGCATCAAAATCATTTTGAGATAGGTTTTGATAGCCAGGCGGCCGCGCATGGATGTTCCCGGAAGTTCCGCGCGAATTGTTCGCATGAGCTCGAACACCTGCTTTGGCACTCCTGTCTTCGCCGGCAAAACGTGCGGAAACCCAGAGTCCTGCTGTAGAAATGGCGTCAGGTATTCAGCGCTGTTCGCTCTTCCATCACTTCGGATCAGATCGGGATCGAAGAAAAGCGTGCCAATCGTCATCCTCGAGTTCGGTGGGGTTTTGGTGGAATGATAGAGCGTGCTGCCGATGATAGCCAGATCGCCCACGCCCATCGGCAAGAGACGGTCCTGGACCTGGAAGCTTGTTGCACCGCTACACAAAACTAAAATCTCAAAATAGTCATGACGGTTTTCCTGCACGTTGTTCTTGCCATCGCTGGTCTGAAATCGAAGGTCAACGGGCAGCACTGAGTCAAAAGGCCAAACGTGAATCCCTTCTGCCGTGATCTGGGGCTGAAGCAGGCGGTATTGATCGTTTTGGGGCCATCCGAGGGTGTGACGCGGCGGCTCTCTCATCCCTTTCTGCGTCGTAGCGGCGAAGCCAGTGCTGGATTGTCGCCCTACCATTCGGCGGAATTCCTTTCTGCCTTCGATTCCAGAAACACCTATGCGACGCCCGGTCTTCGCCAGCTAAGGTATTTTGTGCTCCGTTGAAGCCGCAATGTATCACAGATAAAGTGATGTGTCTATCTGAGTCTTCAGGCCCGGCAGTCCTAGGTTCTGCTCGATGCAGCGGTAGTCCCGGGGAATTGTTCAATATTTTTTCGGGGTTTTCTTATAGCCATCCGGCTAAGGCTCATAGCATTCTTGGTGAAGTTCCGCCTAATTGATGCCTGTGCCAACCGCAGAACTCGATAGTAGCGGCGTCCCGCGACTGAGACGCATTCTAACCGTCTGGGACTTGGCCTTCTACGGACTTGTGTCGGTCACACCGAGCGCACCGGCGACGGTTTTTGGCCTGGCGCAACTCAAGTCTCATGGGCATGCCGTCGACACCATTTTGGTGGCTATGGTGGCTATGGTTCTCACCGCTATCAGCTATGGCCGGATGGCGGCTTTGTATCCGTCGGCGGGTTCAGCCTACACCTACGTGGGCCGCGGACTGCATCCGTATTTGGGCTTCGTATCTGGGTGGGCGATGTTGCTTGACTATGTGGTCAGCCCGTTGTTCTGCGTAATGTTCGGTACCCTGGCGCTCATTCGTTCCTTGCCCGCCCTGCCGTTTCCCGTCGGGGCAGCCCTGTTCGCGGGCGGTATCACCTATCTCAACCTACGCGGCATCCGCTCGACAGTCCGGGCCAACCAGATATTGCTTGGGTTCATGTTCATCGTGTTACTGAGCTATGTCTTTCTTGCTATCCGAAGTCTTATCGCGAACCAGGGAGTTGGTGGCCTGTTCTCGATCGAGCCGTTTTATAGTCCCGCAACCTTCAGCGTGCGCGATGTTGCGGGTGCTACTTCGTTTGCCGCCCTCACATACCTAGGGTTCGATGCCGTAACCACGCTTGCAGAAGACGTAAAGAATCCGCGGCGCAACGTGATGCTGGCTACCGTTGGTGTTTGCGTTTTCACCGGATTATTTGGCGGTCTCCTGGTTTATCTCGGTCAGTTGGTTTGGCCGGATTACAACACATATACGAACGTTGAGACGGCCTTCATCGAGGTCGCGGGACGGGTCGGCGGAATTGTGTTGTTTCGCGCGATGGCGATCCTATTACTCGTTGCCATGGTCGGCGCCGCGTTGACCACTCAAGTAGGGGCGGCACGCCTTCTATTCGGCATGGGCCGCGACGATCTGATCCCGCGCCGGGTTTTCGCTCATCTGCACCCAGTGCGCAATACGCCAAACTACAACATCTGGCTCATCGGGCTACTCGCGTATGGAGGCTCTCTGGTGATGAGTTACGAGGTTACCGCCGAGATCCTTAACTTCGGTGCGTTTCTAGGATTCATGGGGGTGAATCTTGCCGTAATCTGGCAGTTCTGGGTGCGAGGCGCTCAAGGGCATCGCCGGGAGTTTTTTGCGGATGTCGTGCTGCCGGCCGGTGGATTCCTTTTCTGCACCGCAATCTGGTGGGGGCTGGCAGCGCCTGCCAAAATCGCCGGAGGCATCTGGTTCATCGTTGGCGTGTTCGTATTGGCAGTCCGCACTGGTGGCTTTCGGCATGAACTCCTGTTACCGGATCCCGCCAGCTATGAGTAGGGCATAATTTCATCCCGGCCGGTTTTCTCTTAGTCCAAGGAAGACGAATTTTATGAGTGGAGTTCTACAGAATAAGGTCGCAATAGTTACTGGTGGCGGAGCGGGCATGGGTCGCGCTGTCGCTGAGCGGTTTGCTCGTGAAGGCGCCGAGGTAGTGGTAAGTGAGATTGACCCGAAGCGCGGCCAAGCGACGGTCGAAAGTATCCGCGCAACAGGTGGTCAAGCGCTCTTTGTTCAAACCGACGTTGGTGAAGAATCCGCCGTTGTCGGCCTGGCGGATGCAGTAAGAGCAAATTATGACCATGTTGATATTCTCTATAACAACGCGGCGGTTCTTTACCATAACCTTGAAGCCCGGGCCCACGAACTGTCTTCCGCGATTTGGGAAGATACTCTGCGCGTGAATCTCCGCGGACTTTGGCTTTGCTCAAAGTACATGATCCCTCTTATGCTTCGGGCCGGCGGTTCCATCATTCACGTTGGTTCGCCCACCGCACTGAATGGGTCTGGGGCGGGGATGACCGCCTATTGCGTCAGCAAGGGCGGAATCCTGGCTCTCACCAAAGCAATGGCGGTGGATTATGCGCGAGACAACCTTCGCGTGAACTGCATCATTCCTGGAGTCATGGACACTCCAATGAACGCCTCATTTCTTGCTGAACCGGCGAACAAGAGCAGTATGGTGCTTCGCATCCCCCTAGGTCGCGTAGGCACTTGCGACGACGTCTCAGGGCTCGCGGTCTTTCTAGCCTCGTCGGAGTCTGCGTATTGCACCGGCGGCATCTACATGGCGGATGGCGGGTTCACAGCGTTCTGATGAGATAGTCGCCGCTGTCTGGGCTAAACAGTTTTCCTGTAGCCACCCGGCTCGAGTTCGTGGCACTCTTGATAAGGCAATCGACCACGGGCCTCGTGACTTCGTTATTCGGAGCCCCTCATGGGTAGGTCGAAGAAGTATTCTGAATCGAGCATTCGTAAGTCTGGTGGTTCAAATGGTTCAAACCGGGAGCGCCCATCTCAAAGCGCAGTCCCTACCCTTCGCCATGGTTGCCTTCCAAAAAAGTCATGCCAGGACTTGTTCAGCCTTTTGGAACCTCAGATTAACTCCGAGGGCGTCCATGTATGGCCTTTCGACGTCTCCTGTCCCGTTGACGTTCTGTTTTTGACGGACGACGGCCGCCACTCTGTCCGCATGAATCGTCACGGGTATTTTGAGGTTCTCTACGTGTGTTCAGGCTCGGCGGACTGTCATATCCAGGATAGAATCCTGCCGCTCAATGAGGGAGACCTGGCCATTATCGGTAGCACGTTGTACCACCGCATCGAGTGCCGGTCATCCCCGGTTACGATCGCTGCGCTCTTCTTCGAGCCGGACCTGATTCGTTGCGATGGGGGCAGCGACAGCGCAGAGTATCTAGCCCCCTTTCTTCTGCAGGATTCGGAGTTTCCTCACGTTGTGCCGGCTGAGACGGGGGTGCCGCGCAGGGTATTCGACATGATGCTACGCATCCACTCGGAACTGCCTGTGTTCTCACCCAGAGCCCGGCTTGCCCTGGAGACCTATTTGCGGATGCTCCTCATCCTGCTGGTGAACCAATATGCCTCTTATGCGGGGACGGTAGAGGCCTTTCAGCGCCAGCAGCGTGCCCTCGACCGGCTTCGCCCCCTCTTCCGATATCTGGCGGGTGATTGCGGGAGTGGTATCCAGGTAAAGGGAGCTGCCCGCATCTGTGGGATGAGTGAGTCTTATTTTATGAGCTTCTTCAAGCGGGTCACCGGTCTTTCTTTCATGGAATATCTCAATCACTATCGGATCGAGCGAGCACAGGCACTGCTTGCGAACACCGATGATTCGATGGCGAGTATCAGCCAGGACATGGGATTCTGCGACCAGAGCTATTTCGGCGCGGTCTTCCGCAGAGTTGTCGGGATGACCCCCGCAACCTATCGCCGCCGTTTCCGGAACAAGACCTTCACCAATCGCCCGGAGATACAGCAAACGTCCCCGCTTTTAGGGACAAGGTTCTCAAGGCTGATAGCTCCGCCGCGAGGTACGGCGCCGATCGACCTCACCCTTTCTCCGCCTCATCGTGGTAAGACTTCCGTCGCTAAGTAGGGAACCGGATCAAAGCAGCGACTGCCATTCGCCGTTATGGCGTCGGTTGAGATTGGGTGGTGATCGGAGCGTCCGTGGCGGTGAACCGGGTCATGCCATAGTCGCCGTTCTTGCCCTCGTTAAACCCCATTCCCGGATTGCCCTCAGGATAGGTATTGTCTGTTACCTGGGCTAACTTGACGCCGTTCTTGTACGCCGTAATGACGTTTCCGACGATCGTCGCCTTGACCACATCTCCGGTGGTAACTCCATATTGTTTGCCATGATCCTGCACCAGATACGTGAAGTCCGCCAAGGGGCCGTTCCAGCGGACGATGATGAGATAAGCCGTGTCATCACTTCTCAGTGAATTAGAGATTTCGTAGCCGGAACAGTTATGAGCCGACATAGCGGATCGCAAGCGCAACGATACTTCTGGATAATGGAAGACGGACTTCTTTAAGACCACTGCCTCTGCTGTCTGCGTGGGGCCCCAGGTACCCGTCAGCAGGGCAGTCGCATCGGCAAAACGTTTCGGTCCCGCGGTGCCGATGGCGACACCCGGAGTTGTGGAGATATTGCCCCAATCGAGCCCGACTGTTTTTCCTTCGATCCATCGGCCGCCTTCGGACATTGGGTTTTCCGTAAGGGGGAAGTTGGTGGTGTAGGTATTAACGTGGGGAGCGGGAGTGAGAGCATGAACCGGTGCGCCGGCCGCAGGAGTCTTCGTATTGTCCGTGCACCCGGAAAAGACGGTCACGAACGCGGCGGTCAGAGCGAGCGTCAGGAATTTCGCACTGCAGGCTGAACAATTGAAATTCATTGGGAACTACCTCCGTGTTGTACCGGCCCCATTTTCGGTGAATGTCTCACTCTGCCTAATCTAGGAGACGCCAACTCGGAGCTTATAGGAACTCTCCCTCCCGTTTTTGTTGTTACGCTACGATCGTTCTTTCGCGTCTTGCATGAGTTTCCATTTGCTCGGTTGACCCTCTTTACCGGAATTCCCAAAACGACTGAATCACTGTGTTCACCTTCGACGCGGCCTCCATATGCACCATATGACCCTGGCCCTGGAGAATTTCCGTTCGAACATGCTGGGGTAGATTCAACGCGTGGGATGCAGGCAGGATGCGATCTTCCGATCCCCATAGAACCAGGACGGGCATCGACAGTTGGCTAATCTGCTCACGTAAAATCAATGACTGTCGATCCAACGGACAGAATTGAGCTGTAATCGTACGCAAAGCCAACTCTACCCCGTCGAGGCGCTTGTACTTGAGGGTATCGTCCACCATCTGCCGGGTGATCAACCTGGGGTTTGCGAATAGTTTTTCCAGTTGCGGCTTGAGCTCATTTCGACGCGTGGCGGATACGAATCCTCGAATGTACTCGCCGTCGATCTCGGGGCCTAGCCCGGCACTGGCGATCAAAGTGAGAGACAAACAGCGTTGAGGATGCTTCTGGGCAAAGATGGCGGCAACGGCACCCCCCAACGAATGGCCACCCAAATGAGCTTTGGTCAGGCCGAGTTTGTCCAAGAAGCCTTCCACGACCTTCGCGAATCCCTCCAGCGTGCCATCTGCCAACTGTTTCGACGACCGCCCATGCCCGGGCAAATCCAAAGCATACACAGAATGGCCCGAGGCCAAGGCCTCGTGGTTGAACATCCAGGTATTGAGATCTCCACCGAAGCCATGAATCAATATCGTAGATTCGTCTCCTTTGCCGCGCCTGAGGTAACGAATATGGAATCCATCAACATCAACCGTCTCAAGGATGGGGCCGGCGACTTCTTCCTCGACCTTCTCGGGAACATAGCTGGCCTGAAAATCTGCAACACATTGGTCGATTTGCAAGTCGGAAACGGAGGAGGCAGCAATTACGCCCAATAGGCCGCCGACATGGACAACATCACCCGCGCGCGCCACTCGCCGGCGGAGCACGCCCGACATTGTGGCCTCAACCGAGCTTAGAACCTTCTCCGTTTCTATCTCCACCAGTTCCTGCCCGGGCCGGACTTCCGCTCCCTCCTCTATAAGCCACCCGACGACCTGCCCCTTCGTCATGGAGAGGCCCCATTTTGGCAACGTCAGCAGGTACATATCATCATTGCTCATGCGTCATACCTCATGACATCCAGAACAGCGGCGCTAATCTTCCCAGGGTTTGGGAGGTATTCATCCTCGAGTACGTCGCTGAACGGTACCGGCGTATGTGGGGGAGTTACCATCCGAATCGGTGCCTTCAACGACGCAAAACCCTTCTGTGCGACCAGGGCAGATACGTCGGTGGCAATATTGCAACGAGGCGACGCTTCATCCACGACAACCAGCCGGCCGGTCTTCTCTACACTCTCGAGTATGCTGTCCTCATCCAACGGGGAGACGGTTCGGAGGTCGAGAATCTCACACTCAATTCCTTCCTTTGCCGCAAGATCCGCAGCGTCGGAAGCTACGTGGACCATCCGCGCAAGAGTCACAATCGTGACGTCGTTTCCTTCGCGGATGTAGTTGGCTTCGCCAAAAGGAATCGCATACGGTTCCTCGGGCACTTGCCCCTGTAACCCATACAGCATCTTATGTTCAAAGAAAATGACCGGGTCATCATCTCGGATTGCCTGAATCAGTAATCCCTTGGCGTCATAGGGCGTGGATGGCACAATGCACTTCAGTCCGGGGATGTGGGTGAAGATGGGGTACAGCGCCTGCGAATGCTGTGCGGCCGCGCGAAAGCCGGCGCCGATCATGGTGCGCACGACAAGAGGCGTAACCGCCTTGCCGCCGAACATGTATCGGAACTTCGCGGCCTGGTTATAGATCTGATCGAAACAGACGCCCATGAAATCGACAAACATCAATTCCACCACTGGACGCAGTCCGGCGGTGGCAGCCCCGATCGCGGCCCCGACGAAAGCGGATTCAGTGATGGGGGTGTCCATGACACGATCCCCATACAAATCCCACAGACCCTTCGTGACCCCGAGGACTCCGCCCCATGCGTCCATTTGGCCATCGGTTCCGCATCCACCCGCAACATCTTCGCCCATGAGGATGATGGTCTTGTCCCGTTCCATCTCCTGTGCCAATGCTTCATTGATCGCTTGCTTGAAGGTAATTTTCCTGTCCATGTTCATACCTTTCGGTGCTGCCTTTCGGTGCTCGACCCGTTTCGTGATGGCTATAGCCGGTGAAACCTTGGGGCTCTTGAGGTTGTGTGAGAACTCCCGTTTTGAAGGGTACGGGCTTCAGCCCGTACGTTAATTACCCAACATAGGATGGGCTTCAGAGGGTGTGTGAGAACTTCAATTCCAGACTCAGCCTGCCCCGGCCTGCCGTGGGTCCCGAAGGGACGTCTGAGCTTAGCCCAGGACGTGAGTCCTGGGTTAGCCGAAAAAGCTGGACCAGTCCCGCCAGGGACGGCTGAAACCTCGTCCCCTGTGTTCAGCCGTCCCTCACGGGACTGGTCGGATTGCTTATATCTGCCCAGGACTCACGTCCTGGGCTAAGTTCAGACGTCCCCGTTCGACAAGCTCAGGGCAGGCTCTTCGGGACTGGAGCAGAGTTCTCACACACGGGCTTTACAGGCTGCGGAAAAAGGTCGAACAGGGGGCGAAACCCGTCCCCTCAGCGGCTAAAGCCGAACAGATTTTCAATCACTTACGGACAGCCTGAAGGCCGTCCCCTTCAAAGAATTCGGTTTTTCCGCAGCCTGTTTAGCCACTGAGGGAACGACTCCGTCCAGGCAGAAATGGCCGATTTATCAGCAGTTAACACGCGCTGGTTAGCCTTTAATGTTCTCGCCGTCAGATGCATGGCACAGTTGGCGCTGATCCCCATGTGGCAGACAATATTACTTGGACTATCCGGCGTCGCGGGAGTGTGGATCCCTGTCGCCCGCGTAGTCGTCGCAGCGCATCCCGTGGAGGGACAATGATCGTGAAAGAAGCGGAAATCGATGTTGCCGCACTGAAATGCACGGCGAGCGAGCTCGAGATTACCTGGCAGAATTCCTCGTATAGCGTATACAGCTCGCTTTGGTTGCGCGACAACGATCCCGCCAACCGCGATTCCCGCACCGGTCAGCGTCTGACAAGCCTGCTCGATCTCCCACCATCCCCACAGTTGCAGGCCGCTGAGCCCGTGCCATCAGGCCACATAACCCTGAGCTGGGACGACGGGGGAACCAGCGTCTTTCCGCTCAGTTGGTTGCGCGCGTTCGACCGCAGCCTGCGTATGAGTGCACGCCCCATGCGCCTGCCCTGGATGGGGCAACCAGCCGAGGTCTTCGCGTCGTGCGATTTCGCGGAATGGGTCCAAAACCCGGCTAGCCGCGAAGACTGGCTCTATTACGTCGGGCGCGACGGATTGGCCTTTCTGCGCAACCTGCCAAACGAAGAGGGGACCGGCGGCCTCCTGCGCGTTGCCGCCCTCATCAGTCTCGTGGCGGAGACCAACTACGGCCGCACTTTCGATCTTCGCACCGTTGTCGAACCGGACAATCACCGTTACATAAATCCGGGTCGGCCTGTGCACTCCAGCCATCCTTATAGTGATCCGGTGCCCGGCTTCCAGCTTCTACATTGTCTCTCGGCGCCCGGCCAGGGAGGGGAAAGTATCTTTGTGGATGGAATGGCGGTTGCCGAGCGCATGCGTGCCCATGATCCTGCCGCCTTCGCCAGCCTGTCGCAGACGCCCGTACCCTATCGTCATCAAGATGCCAACGTGGAACTCGTTGTCGAGCGGACCATGCTCGACCTCGATACCCATGGAGAGTTCCGCGCCATCTACTACGACGACCACTCGCTCGCGCCGCTACCGTTCAAGGGGCCGCAGCTCAATAAGTATTACCCAGCCTATCGTCAGCTGGCCCAGCTGCTCCGCGAACCGGCACGACTGGTAATGTACGGGTGGAAGCCGGGCGATCTCGTCCTGTTCGATAACACCCGCATCCTCCATGGCCACACGGCCGTCTCCCTCGGA
>DASRRN010000480.1:0-12293 GCA_035695685.1 Acidobacteriaceae bacterium
ACTGTTCGAAATTGTTCCGCTGCAAGCCGCGGCGTACCGGCTGGCGCTATGGCGCGACATCACTCCCGGCGATTTTCGTTTCGTCACCGAAGTCACCGCTTCGGAGTCGGGTTTCCTGATATCCAAATAAACAGCGATCGAACTGACAGGTCAACGATGCAGCCATTCACACGCCGTAGCGTCATCAAGGGAGCACTTGTTTGCTCGGCAACTGCCGTCTTCGCAAAGGCGCCGCAGGCGACTTTTCCGGTTGATCCGCGTGCCCGGATCGGAGTAGCAACCTATCCTTTCCGGGCAACGATTATCGCACCTGGAAATCGCGACCGGGATGCGAAGAAGCCGGGGATGGATCTGGCCTCGTTCGCACGTTCTATCCCGAAGGAGTTTGGCGTGCACGGGATTGAGCCGCTGGACTCCCACTTTACTTCGACTGACCCCGGCGAGGTACGCAAGCTCCGTGCGGCCTTCGACGCTGCCGGCGTGCACACGGTGAACATCCCGGTGGACGAGCCGGTTGAGCTGTGCAGCGACGATGAGGCCAAGCGCAATGCGGGGAATGAGCGCTACCGGCATTGGATCGATGTGGCCGTGATGCTTGGGTCACCTGGCATTCGCGTCTGGATCCCGAAGTGCTCCGATACTACTGATCTCCCCCGGGCGGTGCGGGCCCTCAAGCCGACGCTTGACTACGCAGCCACGCGCAACGTGGTGGTGAACCTTGAGAATGACAACCCTGTTTCTGCTTCTGCTGCGCGAACCATCTCGGCCATCGAGTTGGCTCATACTCCTTATTTGCGGGCGCTTCCCGATTTTGGCAATGGCCTCATGGGGGGCGATGAACGCTTCAATGCGCAGGCTGTGAAAGACATGTTTGCTCATGCCTGGAATATTGCTCATGTGAAAGACGCCGAGGACGTTCACGGCAAGCGAAAGACTGCTTCCCTCGCCGAGCTGTTCGGCATCGCCAAAGCTTCAGGGTATCGAGGCTATTATTCGATGGAATCTGATTCCGACGTGGACCCCTTCGTCGACACCAAGCATTTGATTGAGCAAAGTCTTCTCTTGATCTGAGAGGAAAACAGCAGATCTCTCCACGGCACGCCGGGACAGGTCGGGATGACAAAGGATAGAGTGGCGCTTTCATTGGCAGTAGTGGCTGGCGGAGTGACACAGCAGGTCCCTCCACGGCACGCCGGGACAGGTCCACTTCGCTTCGCTTCGGTCGGGATGACAACTCTGTTGCAGAATAGGGCCTTCGTGGGAAGTCGACGATTACCAAAAGAATTGTCATCCCGAGAGCCTGTGACTTTTTCGATCTTTTCGTGTTTTCTGCGTAGCTAACCGGATGCTTTTCACCCCCTACAAAGCCGTCATCCTGAGCGAAGCGCCGCGCGGATTTATCGCATAACGGAAGGCTTATGGCGCGCAGTCGAAGGACCCCGGCGATGCTTGTTGGCAGGTGCTCTTCGGAGCTTTCCGGCCACAGACTACAAGGGAAATTAAAAAAGTCACAGCCTCCGACCGGAGCGTAGCGAAGTGGACCTGTCCCGGCGTGCCGTGGAGGGACCTGCTGTTTCTTTTGTCACGTTGGCTATTGCGGTAAGGTGAAGGCCAGTAATTCTCCCGGATATCCAGGCCCGCCAATGGCGACAACGATGTATTGCCTACCATGGAGCATGTACGTCATGGGCGAACCGGTTTGTCCCGACGGCATGTAAACGGCTCCCGCGTCTTTACCGTCGGCCTTGTTGTAGGCACGCAGGAGAGCACCCTTCTCGCCCGCGGTGTTGGTAAAGACTCCGCCCTCCCCCGCAATGACGAGGGTTTTGGTGGTTAGCACGCCGATCACTCCCGGCCGCCCGGTACGAGGGATCTTCAGCCCTTTGAGCACCGGACTGTTACGAATCTCATCCGGCGTCTCGCCGTGCGTGACCTGCCATAGAATTTCGCCGGTATCCAGATTGATGGCGCTGATCTTCCCATAGGGCGGTCTCACTAGCGGCAGTCCTTGGATGGTCAGGCGATTGAATCCGCGCTCATGGGTATGGACTGTACCGACGAAGTACCTCACGTCTGAGCTCGCGTCCGGCGGAACTAACCCCAGGCTACCCGCGGTTCCCTGGGAGAAAACGTAATAGATGTGAGTTTGCGGATCATACGATCCACCGGCCCAATTCGTTCCTCCGTTGGGATATCCAATGATCAACGTGCCCAACGGTCCGCCGGCTTTGCTGACCACCGGCGGGGTAAAGACAGGCCCAAGCTTGTACCTGGAAACCAGCTTGAGCGCCTGAGCTCTGAGCTCGGGAGTGAAATCGATGAGCTCGTCCGTGGTGAATCCATTTCGGTCGTAGAACGGCGGTTTGGTGGGAATCGGTTGCGTGGGTGAGTACCATTCACCCGGCACGTCACCCCGGGGCACGGGCCGCTCTACGATGGGCCAGACCGGTTCGCCGGTCACTCGATTCAACACATAGAGAATGGATTGTTTGGTTGCCTGCGCCAGGGCTTTGACCGGTTTGCCGTTGACCGTAATATCCACCAGGACCGGAGCACATGGAATATCAAAGTCCCACACCCCATGATGAACCAACTGGTAATGCCATTTGCGCTGACCAGTCTTTAGATCGAGAGCGACCAAGCTTTCCGCAAATAAGGCATTTCCGGGGCGATCGCCTCCGTAAGAATCCTGTGTGGGTGACTCAACCGGCAGATAGACCATGCCCAGGTCCTGGTCTACGCTGATCTGAGCCCAGACTCCGGTGTTTCCCGTGTACTCAGCAGAACCCTTCTCCCACGTACCGTAACCAAATTCGTCTGGCCGCGGTATGGTGTGGAATATCCAGAGGCGCTTGCCCGTCTTCACATCGAAGCCGCGCACGTAGCCCTTGACGTTGGTTTTGCTCCTGGGCTCTTCGCCGGCTTGATGAGCGGCGCCGACGATGATCGTGTTGCCGGCAACGATAGGTGTGGAATGCAGCCCAATATCAGCATTCACCAGGTCCATCTCCTGGTCGTCATTCAATCGTAGATCGACCACACCTTCCTTTCCGAACGTGGGTATGGGCGTGCCGGTCCTGGCGTCGAGCGCGATCAGCCGGTAGCCTGGCGTCACATAGAGAATTCGCTCTGAACTGCCGTCGGTCCAGTAGGCCAGGCCGTGGCCAGAGAGGCGCCGCGGAGCAACCATGCCGCGAGTACCTTCGTGCTCCGCGTGCATCCACAGCACTTCGCCCGTTGCTGGATCAAGTGCAACCACGGCGCGGCGCGATCCAGCAGTTGTGTAGAGGACACCGTTGGCCATCAACGGTGTCGCCTCAAATTTATATTCAGGTTCGGGTCCGAAGTTTTCGGTTCTAAAGCGCCACGCGATTTGCAGCTGGTCGAAGTTGGAGGCGTTGATCTGATCGAGAGGCGAATAACGCGTGTTGCCCAGATCGCCGCCATAGGTACGCCACTCTCCGCCAGTAGCACCGGTTTGCGCAGAGACTGTGAGGCAAATGCTCAGAACTGATATGGACAAAACGCGGCTAGCGCAGTTTCGCAATTGGTGTAGACCGAAGCGATAGGCCCTTTCGTGGTTTTCTCCCAAGGAAAACCACTCCTCGCGATCTTTATCAGAGCACAGTGATTGCGAAACTGCTCTAGCGCAATGCATATCTCTCCCGGACTAAGAAAAGGTAGCAACTGATTCCCACCAGAAGCCAGAAACCGACAGCGATCAGCGGCGCGTTAAAGTTTCCTGTTTTTTGGACCAGCAAGCCGGTGATCCATGGGGCCGCGATCCCCGCTATGTTTGCGGCCGTGTTCTGGATACCTGCCACGCGGGCGGAGGTGGAGCGCGGCGTCAACGTCTGGGTCAGCGCCCAATAGTTCGCGGTAGCCAGGCCGAGCCCGCTCAGCGAAAACACTGCCAGGAACAGTGTGACCGCGGTGGAGTGCGAGAAAGCTCCGAAGGCCGCGCTGAACGCCAGCACGAAACCGGCTATGGTGAACGCTTTTCGGACTGTAACCGGATTACGCCCGCGAGCGATGAGCCGATCGGCCACCCAGCCTGCCAGGATTGCGATGGTGCCCGTTCCTGCGAATGACAGGAAGGTATACCAACTCGAGGCGGTCAACGAAAAACCAAATCTCTCCTTGAAATAAGTTGGCATCCACGTCATGCAGAAGTAGACAAAGTACATGTAGCAAAAGGTCGCGAGGCAGGTGCCCCAGATGACCGGCGTGCCAAAAATGGCGCCCCAGGAAACTGACTTGCTCGCCTCCTGTTCTTCTGCCGAAGCAGAGCTCCCGCGATGATCCCGTACCAGGAATAGCCACGGAACCAGCCAGAGAATCCCGAGCGCTCCGTTGAGCACGAACATCCATCTCCATCCGAAGCCCAGAACGAGATAGGTAGTAATCGGCGCACCGATGGCCGGGCCGTACTTGGTCCCCGACATAAGAATGCCCATCGGCAAACCGCGTTCGCGTTCAGCAAAGTTTTCCCGGATATAACGCATGCTGGCAGGGATAGCGATGGCCTCGCCAATACCCAGCGCAATGCGAATGGCGATCAGGCCGTGGAGCGAGCCCACCAGCGCAGTCGCCGCAGAAGCCGCGCTCCATAAGAACAGCCCGGCGGCATAAGTCCACTTAAGACCGAAGCGGTCGACCACCCAACCGGAGGGAGTTTGCAACAACGTATATGCCCAGAAGAAGGCCGACAACAAAATTCCCGACGCCTGCGCGGTGAGCGGAAAATTTACCCGAATGGCAGGAAGAGCGGCGGACAGGTTGATACGGTCGGTGTAAGCAATGATGACGCCCAGGGTGAGGAGCGCGACCACCAGCCACCGCGAGTTGCGCCGCGTAGACACGGCGGCTGCGATACTCATGCCTCAGTACACCTCGTACAGCAGGCGGCTATAGGTAACCTGATTCCCAAGCTCTATCTCCCTGGCCGATGGGGCGCGCCCAGCTCCGTGTCAAGCGCATCCTTGACAGCAGAGATACCGATAATCATAAGCTCCAGGTCCGACGAGCCGTTGTTGATAAAGGAGTGAGCCTCGCGGAACAGGATGGGCACACCATCCCCTTTGTGAATCGGTGCGGTTTCCCCATTTACTTGCACCTGACCAGTGCCATCCATCACGTAGTAGATCTCTTCCACGCCGGTGTGGTAATGCAATCCTTCCGACGCTCCGGGCGGAATCAGCAGGTGATCCACGTAGGCCCAGTTAGTCTCGAACACATCCGGATCGAGCGCTCGCCGGTAACGCACCGTGCCTTGCCCACCGTGATAATTGGCGACCGGCTGCAGCAGCGTCTTGTCCAGCCGCATCAGCATGAACTGCGGGATGTCATCCTTCACAGCCACCTTGTCCCGCGAATCTCCAAGGTTGAACGCGTCATAATGATCCTTGGTCATGGAGACGTTGATGTTCAGGTAATCGACCAACTCATTGGTCGGGTTGTAAATCGCGTGCGAGTGGCCTCTGCGCTGAGGCGCGCCGGCAGGCCCCTTTACCCGCGAGGTGTGACTATCGACCGTGAACTCCGCTTCTCCGTCGAGGATGGTGAACATCTCTTCCACGGTGTTGTGGAAGTGTTCCGCAACACCCCCGCCGGGTTGCATCTGACAACGGAAAACAAAATTCAGATTAACGTCCATGGCGCTGGCGGGAACCAGGGTCTGGCATTTCCTCAAGCCGACACTGCCGTGAGAATGCGCAGGCTCGACCTTGCTCAAATCCGTGTGCCCGATCCTTTGCGCCAGCGGCGCGCGAGCCGGAGCGGTTTGCGAAAAACCTGCCAGGGATACCAGCATGGCCGCCAACATCAGGCATAGTTTCATAACGCTCCTACCAGTTCGTAATTGAGCCATCTGGCCGGAAGTAGGTTTGTGCACGAGCAGTGACTGGTTCGGTGATTTCGGCAATCTGGGTAAGTTGCTTGTAGTCCAGCTCCACACCCAGGCCGGGCCGGTCGTTGGGAAACAGTTTGCCGTCCTTGAAGTCCAGGCACTTAGGCAAGTAGTCCAGTGTGCGGCCCTGGTAGTTGTACTCCATCAGGAGCCGACCTGAAAATGTTCCCAGTGAGTTGACTAACGCGGCGGTAGCAATGGGACCGGTGAAATGAGGAACGATGCCGACAAAGTGCGTTTCACAGATCGCGGCAATCTTCATCATCTCCGTGATGCCGCCGACATTGGGCAGCGTGGCGCGAACAAAATCGATGGAGTGATTTTCCACCAGCTTGTTGAAGTCCCAGCGATTCCCCCATTCCTCGCCGGCAGCGAGCGGAACGTTCACCTTGCTGCGCAGGATCGGTAAGTCTTCAAGGAACGCCTCGGCCCGCACCGGGTCTTCGACGAAGAACGGAGCCAGATCCTCGATCGAGTCGCAGCCGCGGATGGCGTCCGGCAAATCGAATCGCTGATGAAAGTCGATGCACCAATCGCCATCTTTGCCAACGCCCTCTCGCACCTGGACGCATTCTTCGCGCATGTGAGTGATGCGCTCGCGGGTGTTGTAGGTGCCGTTAGCCGGCGCCTCGGAGGCACCGAACCGGAAAGCCCGGTAGCCCGCTTCGATGGTGAGCCGGGCGCGATCTTTGAGACTGGTTTCGCGGGTTATACCCGGTATGATGCCGGCGGTGTTGTAGCACTCTACGTGGTCACGCACCATACCGCCCAATAGCTGGTGGACGGGCAGACCCTGCACTTTGCCCTTGATGTCCCAAAGGGCCAGGTCCAGGGCGCCGATGGCGTCGGTTCTCTCCCGGCCTGCGGGGTAGAAGAAGGCGCGATTCATGTCTTGCCAGAGCCGCTCGATGTATTGCGGGTCACGGCCGATGAGTCGCCCGGCCGATTGGGACAAAGTATCTTTCATGCCTCCCTCACCGATGCCGGTGATACCCGCGTCTGTCTCAATGGTGACGACTACGTCGCTCTGGTTGAACAGCGGATTGGGATGAGGAGGCAGATAGGCTCGCACCCGGGTCATCTTCATCTTCGGCATAGGCGCAGCATAAGAGGGCAACGTACGCACGCCGCTCGCAATCGCGGTCGCGGCCAGGGAACGGAGGAACGCTCTTCTTTTCATAACTCGACATCTCCTTCAAACTTGAAACCTGTACGGGCTGCGGGAACCCCCTGAAGGGGTCCAGCCGGCGCCGACGAGGGCTTTAGAGGGTGTGTGAGAACCGAAAAGAAACCGCAGATCTCTCCACTCCGCTGCGCTCCGGTCGAGATGACAAATTTTTCGCACGGATATTGCCAATTATCCAGTGGATGCACGCCCGTCCATCGCTCAACAAATTTGTCATCTCGACCGGAGCGCAGCGGAGTGGAGAGATCTGCGGTTTCTTTTCGATGGTTCAATGTCTATCTTTCATATCTTGAAAAGCGTACCTCAGCGGCTAAAGCCGTGTTGCGCACGTATTGTTTACGGCACGGCTGAAGCCGTGCCCTTCGTGTAGAGAGTTTTGCCCACCGTAAAGCGCATCCTTTATGTGCGGGCTACAGCGCGTATCTACCAGTCCGTCCTTCTCGGCGCTACCGACCTTGCCAAGCACGCACCGCTTCGATCAAAGTTCTTGCCTTTACCTCCACAGCACGAGCGTCGTCGCCGGGCTTGTAAATGGATGAGCCGACGCCGAGGCCCAGCGCTCCCGCGGCCATCCAGGGGGCGACTTGATTCGCGTCCACTCCGCCCACCGGAATCACGATGACCGACTTCGGAAGCACGGCACGCAGCGCCTTGAGCATGGCCGGACCCAGAACCTCCGCGGGAAAAAGCTTGATCGCATCCGCGCCGGCTTCCAGTAAGGCAAAGGCTTCGGTCGGGTTGAAGAATCCAGGAAAGGCAAACAGACCCGCCTGTTTGGCCGCGCGCACAATCGCAGTGTCGGCGTGAGGAGTGACGATCAACTGCCCGCCGGCCGCGGCCACTTCCCCAACCTGCGATGGAGCCGTGAGTGTGCCCGCTCCTACCAACATCCGGCTGCCAAAGCTTTGCGAGAGAAGTGAAATGCTCTCAAGCGGCTTGGGTGAGTTGAGAGGAACCTCAACGATGCAGATGCCCACCCGTTCCAATGCGGAGCAGATCGATTCTGCCTCAGCCGGCTGAACGCCGCGCAAGATGGCAACCAGGGGGCAACGCTCGAGCCATGCTCTTACGTCCAATGCAGCCTCCTGCCGACAGCAGCAAGCCCCAGTGCAGCGGCGTCCTCATCTTCCATCGTTGATGCGCCTCCGCAGGCCTCGATGGCTTGTGCATAGAGGCTGCAAAGGTGCGCTGCACCCACCAGATGAACCTGGCTTCCGCGAGGCATGGTCGCGCGCACCTCATGCCCTATCAGCAAACCCGAAAGGTAGGAGGCGGACACTTCCTCCTTGAGCTGACCCATCAGGGGGAGCGTGCGCACACCGAAAAGATGGTGAAGCAGACCGCCGGAATCCACGGAGCGATTCACCCCGTTGTGAAATGCAGTTTTATCGACGGTGGGGTTGCTGGTCATGGTGCGTTCCAAGATGGTGCATTTACGCAGAGCACCATAGAGCTCGCCGGTCATGCAGGTAGTGAAACTCACAATCTTGCGATCGGTCAGTTGAATCCACTTGGAATGGGTCCCAGGAAAGCAAACCAGACCTGCCCCTGCGCACGCGTCCAACATGCCCATGGCCGCAGTCTCTTCGCCGCGCATCAGCTCCGGCACACCCGCGGCGTCTGGCCCGATGACCCCGGGAACCAATCGCACTTTCGCCCCGGAAAATGGCACTGGAACAACGGCGTCCGCCAGCTCCGCAATCCCGACCGGACAAGGAAGATAGTCCGCTTCGACCCAGCCTTGGCGACTGCCGATCATGCCGCAGAGCAGGATATGCTTCTCCCCCGCTGCCAGCCAGACACCCACCTCGGTACGTAAGGCTTCTTCGAAATTCCCTTCCCCCACGCGAAGAATGCCCTGCGGCGAAGAGCACCTGGCAAAGACGACTCCCTCTGCACTGACCCTAAACGCACGGAAATTGCTGGTACCCCAATCCACTGCAATCAAGGCTTATGCTCCTGGGAGTTCTCTCCTGACCCAATGTAACAAGGCGCCAGGTTCGATGCTGCGCACGGCGTTAGAGCCGATTCAGGAGGAACCCTACCTGGCCGCGTAATCCTTGGTTTGCTTGGTCCCCGAGTTATAAAACGTGAAGCTGCCCTTGGGACTCGCGGTCAGAAGAAAATAATTTCCCGGATCCGAGCCTTGAGGATTGGCGATGTATTCCGCGGCCGTGTTGTGCTCCGCGCCCGCTTTCTCGGCAAAATGAAGCTGCCACAGCGTCTCCAGACCAGGAGCCTTCAGCACTTCATCGATCACCTGCGGCGATCCTCCTTTGGTTGCTGCGTTGTTCATGATGGCCACCCGGGGATGGATGCCGTCGATCAATGCATGGCTGGAGCTCGCATTCAGGCCATGGTGCGAGACCACCAGGATGTCGATGCTGCCAATCCGATTGACTGGGCACATGAACATCATTTCCTTGTCCCAGGTGAGATCGCCCAGGTCGAGAATTTTCAGTTTGCCAAAATTGATCAACACTCCCAGCGAGTGTGAGTTTTCACTGTGGTCCGTGGGCTTGGTTTCCGGCGTGCTGCAGTATTGATTCGTCTCCCCGCCGCCGGGTAAAGAGTGGTCGATCACGTTGCCATCGCTGCTGATGACCGTAACCTTCATGCCGGTTATGGGCAACACATCGCCGGGCTTCGCGACCATGTGCTTGTACTTACCGGTGGCCAGCACCTGCTGGTAGGCAGCGTAGATTTTCTCCGTCGGTCCCCCGGGCTTGGTATCGATGTTGGCTCCGTGGTCGATGAATGTGCCGACAGGGATGCGGTCGACCAGCTGGGGCACGCCGCCCGTATGGTCGTCGTGATAGTGGGTCAGGAGCACATAGTCGATCTTGCTGATCCCCGCGCTCTTGGTTGCAGCCAGAATACGGTCCGCATCCCGCCCTTCGTTGTCGGGCCATCCGGTGTCGATGAGCAGAGACTGACCCGTAGGAGTAACAAAGAGCGTTGATTGGCCACCCTCAACATCGATGAAGTAAACCCGAAGATCGCGTTTGGCAGCCCAGGCACCGGGGGCAACGATCAGCAGCGCGAGTAAGGCAACCGTCAACGTGCGTTTTTGAACAAGATGGGTCATTTGCGTCCTCAGGGATTTCATTTTGGCGGATGTATCCGGCGGTTGCATTCTATGTCATGGACGGCAAGTCTGCGGTAAGCGTCCTTTCCGTCCATGACTGATTTTCTTAGAACTGAAGCCGCAGCGAGCCTTGCAAGTTGCGTGCGTTACCGACAATCGAGGTAATCTGGCCTACCTGCGCGTTGCCGACGGTCGCATTCGGATATCCGAACTGCGGATGGTTGAACACGTTAAATGCTTCTACACGGAACTGCAAAACCAGTTGTTCGTGAATGGGGAAGGTTTTAAAGAGTGAAGTGTCAAGGTTTGTGCGGCCGGGGCCCAGCAGCGTGTTGCGCCCTGCATTGCCGTATGTGTACGGCGCCGGAGTGGCGAACGCCGAAGGACTGAACCAATGGAGGAGAGTCTTCGGGTAGGTCACAGGACCAATGATGTTAGGACGGCTGGATGTGCCCGTGTTGGTGGTAGAGGTCTGCAGAACTGGTGAAAACCAAAGACCGCTTTGGGTGAACAAAGCTGTATTGAGTTGCCAACCGCCCACTAAGAGGTCGGTCACACCGCCGTCATTGAGAAACTTCTGACCTTTGCCGAACGGCAACGCCCAAAGCGAGCTTAAGGTTAGACGCTGGCGTTGGTCGATAATTGAGTTGCTGACCTCATGCGGGAAACGGGGATCCTGAGGATTCGGCCCAGCGTCGCCGCCGCCGAATTCCAGCGGCACATCATCGATGGCGTGAGAGTAGGCATAACCGAGCAGCGCGCTCACCCCCTGGCTCAAACGCTTATCGGCGGTGAACTGGAAGGCGAAGTATTCCGCGAAGCCGTCGGAAAGATAGTAGTCCACGTCACTCTGCAATGGAGATTTGGAATAAAGTGGGCGGCGCGACTGGGTAGCGGTTGAACCGGGGATAGGCTGGTTGGCGTTCCAGGTGTCTTGCAAGTGCCGGCCAAGGTTACCGACCCCGACGAACTTTAACACCATCTGCAGGGGAACAATCTCCTGTTCTATACCCCCGTTAAATTGCTCGGCATAGGAAGGGCGGAAGTTCGGAGCCACCGAATATCCTACTCCGTTGGGCGTGGGGGGAATGATGATCGGCTGCAAAGCAGGAAAGCCCTGGCTCACGGTGGGCCCTACGTTGACGTCTCCGGGTTGGGTCTGGAGGGTTAACCCGAAGGGAAGATTGCGCGCGAGGCGCATGTTCCCTGCTTCGCTGCCGGATGCGTTATAGAAGAGGCCGACGCCGCCACGGAATACGGTGTGGGGCAGCAGCTGGTAAGCGAGGCCCAGGCGGGGACCGAAGTTGGGCCAATATCTAAGCACACCAGCCGTCTGGCTAACTCCGTTGACGCCTGCGATATTGTATTGGCCGGTAGCAATGTCGAAATTGGACCAGCGGTTAAACACTTCATCAGGCGGGCTGAAGTAATCCCAGCGCAAACCATAGTTGATGGTCAGATTCTTGGTGGCACGCCAGTCGTCGGCAAAATACATGCCGAACTCGTTCATCCGTATACCCGGAAATTGGTAGTTGTAGTCGTGTGCGTCCAGGGTGGGGTAGCCAAGCAGGAAACTAGCCGCCGCGTCGCCACCCTTTCCGGCGGGATTTCGCGAATCGGTAAACGCAGCCGAGAAATTGAAGCGGCCATTGCCCTCATTGGTCTGATAGATCGTTAGCTGCCGCCGGCGGAAGTCTGCGCCGAGCTTGAAGGTGTGCGTGCCCTTCGTCCAGGTCAGGTTGTCGAGCTCCTCAAAGGTGTTTTCCCGCCGGTAGAGAGGTAGAGAGCGGGTTTGGCCCACGCCGAGGTAGGTAGCAGGGGAAAAGATAGGCAGGTTTTGCTCGCGCGGGGTGACGTTGGAATTGGGAATCCCCAACTCGTTCCCCAAACCCGCTCCTGGTGCGAAGTTGATCGGAACGTAATCGAGGCGGTAGCGGTTGAAGCCAACACGAAAATCGTTCACCAGCGACGGGGTGAAGACGCGGACGTAACTTGTCGCCACATGCTGTGTCGGCTGGAATGAGGTTCCGGCAAACGACGCCTCATCACTAAGACTTACCGGAGTTGAGATTCCCGGGATAGTGGTTTGCGCGTAGGTGCTGGGAGAGATG
>DASRRN010000481.1:0-4956 GCA_035695685.1 Acidobacteriaceae bacterium
CGCTGTAAACCCTCTGTTAGGCGATAGATCCGCGAGGCGCTTCGCTCAGGATGACGGTCTTGTGGGAGTTTTGAAAAACATTCCGGTTGGGTGTGCCAAAAATAAGAAAAATCAAAAAAGTCACAACCTCTCAGGATGACGATTTTGTGGGAGTTTTGAAGAAAAACATTCAAAACAAGTTAGCGCTTATGGGGCGAAGCCCCACCACTGCTTTAACTCAGCTCCTTAGATCGGCGACAAATGACGGGTGCCCCACATCTCGCTCGTTTTTCGCGAGATGTGGGATTCCACCATGTTCCCTGCAAGGTCTTCGGCTCTTAAAGACATATCGGTATGCTTCATCGTGGTCGGCAGAAGTTCTGAGTCGAGTTCGTTTCACCCGCACCGCACAACCAACCCTTGCAGCCTCCACGCCTCAATGACTAAACTCCTCCCCATGAAGTTCGCGATGTCGAATATCCTTAGACTCACCATGGCAGTCGTGCTTTTTTCCCTGGCGACCGCTCCCATCCATGCGCAAGACTGGGCAAAAGCCCGGCTCGATGCATCTCCCCGCCATCACGAGTACGTGGCTCTCAAGCACGGAGATCGCACCGTCCAGGCCTTCGTGGTCTACCCCGAAGTGAAAACCAAAGCTTCGGTCGTCATTCTCATCCACGAGATCTTCGGCCTCAGCGACTGGGCCAAGGAAATGGCCGACGAACTCGCCGCCCAGGGCTTCATCGTAATTGCGCCCGACCTGCTCTCCGGTTTCGGACCGAACGGCGGCGGCTCCAGTGAATTCCCCAGCCAGGACGCAGCCATTAAAGCCGTCTCCGGCCTGAATCCAGACGTCGTCAACGCCGATCTCGACGCCGCAGCCGACTACGGCAAACACCTCCCCGCAGCCAACGGCAAAATCGCCGTCACCGGTTTCTGCTGGGGTGGAGGCAAGTCCTTCGCCTTCGCTGCCCATCGCAAAGGCCTTTCCGCAGCTTTCGTCTTTTACGGTCCCGGCCCCGCGGACGTGACCACCATCACCGCTCCGGTGTATGGCTTCTATGCCGGCAACGACGCTCGCATCGACGCCACCGTTCCGGTTACCGCCGCGGCCATGAAGGCCGCCGGCAAAACCTACGAGCCGGTCACCTACGACGGCGCTGGCCACGGCTTCATGCGCGCCGGCGAAGACCCCACCAACACCATCCCTGGAAACAAGACTGCGCGTGAGCAAGGCTTCGCGCGGTTAATCAAACTGCTCCAGGGGATGTAACACGAAAGGGAAAATAATGGCCAAGGTCGTCTCGGTCGAGGCGCGTACCGTCCATATTCCGCTGCGGCAGGCGACTGCCTTTGCGCGTCGCAAGGTAACTGCACGGGATTACAGCCTGGTAAAAATCCGTACCGATGACGGGGTCGAAGGCATTGGACATTGCTACGCCGGCCATTCCGGGGGCAATGTGGTGACCACCGCGGTGCGCGAAATGCTCGCGCCCATGCTGATCGGCGCTGACCCCTACGCCACGGAGCTGCACTGGAAGAATATGTATCAGGAAGTGTTACTGCATGGCCGCGTCGGCTCGGTCATGCGGGCGCTCAGTATTCTTGATACCGCCCTGTGGGACAGAAACGCCAGGGCGGCCAATCTACCCCTCTACAAGTATCTCGGCGCAGCCTACGAGGGGACCGTTCCGGCCTACGCCAGCGGCGGGTACTACCTCGACGGAAAGACGCCCGAAATGCTGGGCGAAGAAATGGCCGGCTACGTGGCCCTTGGCCTGGACGCCGTAAAAATGAAGGTCGGCCGCGGTGATCCAAAGTCAGAAGAGACGAGGATCGCGGCGGCGCGCAAGGCGATCGGCCCGGATGTATTGCTCATGCTGGATGCCAACAATGCCTGGTCCGATGTACCCACGGCACTGCGCTTTATCGATCGTTATGCACCCTACGATCCCTACTGGGTGGAAGAGCCCTTCAACCCCGATCAAATCGACAACCACGCCAAACTCGCGGCAACCATCAGCATCCCAGTAGCCACGGGCGAAATCGAGGCCGGACGCTGGCGCTTCAAGGAGCTTCTGGACAAGCAGGCAGCGTCGATTCTGCAACCCGATGCCCTGGTCTGTGGTGGCATTACGGAATTCCGCCGCATCGCCGCTCTGGCTGATGCCTATGGTGTGACCATTTGCCCGCACTGGTTCCATGATCTGCACGTACACATGGTGGCGGCCTCGCCCAACGGCCAATTCGTCGAATACTTCCCCGACGGAAAGGTATTCAATTTCTGCGAAATCATCGACCGTCAACTGCAAATCCGAAACGGTGGCCTGGCTCTCCCCACGGAACCCGGTCTGGGCTATCAATTCGACGAGAAAGCAATCGCCCGCTTCCAGTCGGACGCCTGGAAATAAGCCGCGCTGACGAACCCTTGTCCTGGCAAAGCCGACGGGTGCCCGATCTTGCGAGAACACATCGCAACGTGGCGAATCCCCGAGTGCACAAACTTCAGCCTAACGGACAAACAAGCAGCACCCACAAACCCAAGTAGAATTGAACCCATGGATTTAGGCCTAAAAGGTAAAACAGCCCTGGTATTAGGCGGCGGAGGCGGCCTGGGCCGCGCAATTGCAGAATCCCTGGCAAGGGAAGGCGCAAACATCGCCGTAGCCGGCATAGGAGCCGATTCCATCACCGCTGCGCAATCCGCACTAACCACCATCGGCGTCAAGAACCTCGCTTTGCAATGGGACCTCTCCGACCTCACCAAAATCGACAGCCACATTTCAAAAATCGAAAACCAGCTAGGCCCGGTCGACATCCTCGTGAATAACACCGGCGGTCCGCCACCAACCACAGCCAGTGGGCAAGACCCGGCGCTATGGTCGAAACATTTTCAAGCCATGGTGCTCTCGGTCATCGCGATCACCGACCGCGTGCTCCCGAAGATGCGAGCCCGGCATTGGGGCCGCATCATCACCAGCGCCTCCTCTGGCGTGGAAGCGCCCATTCCCAATCTCGCCATCTCCAATGCTCTCCGTCTCTCCCTGCTCGGATGGTCCAAAACACTGGCGCGGGAAGTGGCCAAAGACGGCATTACCGCGAACGTCATTCTCCCTGGGCGCATCGCGACCGGCCGCATAAAATTTCTTGACGAAGCAAAAGCCAAACGCGAAAACCGCAGCCTGGCGGACGTGGAAGCCGAAAACATCGCCGGGATACCCCTCGGCCGCCTGGGCAACCCGCAAGAATACGGCGACGTGGTAGCGTTTCTCGCCAGTGAACGCGCGGCCTATATGACCGGCTCCGTCATTCGCGTCGACGGCGGCATGATCCCTTGTATTTAGCAATAAATCTAGGAGCGAGCATCTGGGAATGACACCGGGCTTAGACGAAAAAACAACGGCAACGCTTTCCGCCATAGCAACCGCGACGCTGACCACGGTCCTGCTGAAGAAGGGCCTGCGCAACGTCTGGCTGCGCGGCACCAAACCGTTGCGGCCGGGCCAGAAGCGCCAGGTCGGCCCGGCGTTCACCCTGCGTTTCGTCCCCGCCCGCGAAGATCTGGCCACCCCGGAATCCTGGAGTTCCCCGATCTCCACCCGCGCTGCCATCGAAGCGATGCCGCCCGGCTGCATTGCGGTTGTCGATGCCATGGGCATCACCGATGCCGGCATCTTCGGCGATATACTCTGCGCCCGGATGAAGGTGCGCGGAGTCGCCGCGCTGGTGACCGATGGCGTCGTGCGTGACGTCGCTGGCGTGCTCGACACCGGCTTGCCGGTATGGTGCAAGGGCGCCGCGGCGCCCCCATCCGTCGCTGGTCTTACGTTCGTCAATTGGCAACAGCCGATTGGTTGCGGCGGGGTCGCAGTATTTCCTGACGACGTCATCGTGGTCGATGAAGATGGCGCCGTGGTCATTCCTCGCGCACTGCTCAACGAAGTAGTAGAAGCGGCAGACGAGCAGGAAAAGCTCGAAGCCTGGATCATGGCCGAGGTGCAGGCCGGTGTGCCCCTGCCCGGCCTCTACCCGGCAAATGCGGAAACCAAAGCGCGCTACGAGGCATTCCGCAACGAAAAAACCAAAGCTTCAAAATAGATCAAATATTCCAGCCTTGTCGGGACGGCGTGAAAGACAGACTTGTCCAGGTTAATCCGGAAGCTGTAGCGCATTGAATCTCTCACCCACGGTCTTTGGGTTCTGGACGGGTGCCCCATGTTCGCCCCAGCGTACATGGGCTGAATACGGATTTTTCCAATGCTTTCACTCAATACACCAAGGGTTCTTGCTCTGGTCGTAGTCTTTTGCTCGCGGAGCAGTAGCGTTGGAGGGCTGCGCCCCTCTTTTTCGGCCCATGAACGCTGGGGCGAACATGGGGCACCCGTCCAGGAAAGAGGTCCTCGTTCCCTGCTCCAACAGCAGCGCCGCCGATTGGACTGCACCTGGGTTGCCACTCCAACCTGATTGCCGACCGACCCTCCGACCGCAGGATCAGTTCATCCAACAAGATCAATACCAGAGTGTCTGGCAAACCCGCTAATTTGGACAGCTCTGGAGTGTGTCGGAGAAAATCATGCCAATCGGGGCTAGAGTCGGGACATCCAGAGAGATCCAGGCTCGCGGTGGCGACCTTTGGCTCGGAGTTACAGACATTGGATTGCCGTTCTGCCGCGGTTAGCCGGAAGAGCAGTCAAGGGGATGTAAGGGGGGCATGAGTATTTCCCTTAAGCGGCGGCAGCGATAGCAGCAGCAGCACGGAAGCGGAACAGCTTTAAAAGATTGTGCGTGGCGCAGATGAGTTTCCATTCCGAGGTCACCTTGGGTACGCCTCGTAAGCGGAATCTACGGATGCCACGAGCTTCTTTGATTTGTCCAAAGACTGGTTCGACGGTGGATTTTCGAAGAGCGTAGCGAGCTTTTCCCTCCTGGCTGGCCAGGGCCTCTCTCATGCGGATGGCTTGTTCGTTGCGAGGTGCA
>DASRRN010000482.1:0-12875 GCA_035695685.1 Acidobacteriaceae bacterium
ACCGTTGGCGTGCTTCCATCCGTGGTGTAGTAGATCGAGGTATTGCCCAATGGCTGCGCCCCCGAGGTGTAGCCCGGATCGGTCATTGTGACAGTAAGCGGGAAGGTCTGCGATCCAGCAGATGGGGAAATCGTAGGGGCCACACTGGGTGTCTGCGAGCAGGCGGCGTTTTCCACGTTTCCGACCATGCTTGACGGTGTGGCATACCCCCCCTGCTCAGTTACTATGTAATCCCCGTTGAAGTACGGTCCGCAGATGTAGTTATTGTCATAATGTCGCGGATTCGCGCCGAATCCCCAGGCGATGCCCGGCACGGATGTTGGGCCAGAACCGCCACAGTCATGGGTGCTATATTGGGCGCCGTTCAGCCCCTGGATCATGTTGTTGGAGTAGCTAGCCTGAGTTCCATGCGCTTCAATCCCATAGCCTATGTAGCTCGGGCACGGAGATTCCGGGGTGTTCTGGATCAGCACATTGTTATTGACTACCAGATAGGGAGCAGTGGCTCCATTTTCGCAACAGGCGAACGACAGATCGAAGTTCCCAAAGAATGGGTAATAGGGGTCATGGTAGCTGTTGTATTGAAAAACGACCCCGGAGGTGGCCTGCGGCTGCTCTTCCCATGCGATGCGATGGACGCCCGCAAAGTCGTTGTACATCGCTGTGACGTTGCTTGTAGTGACTCCGGAAGCTGTGTTTGGGGAGGTGGTACTCGGCTCGCAGGCTAGCGAAGTGCCCGGGAAAGAAGGGCATCCGAAGCCTATTCCTTCTCCGATGTGAACTATTTTGTTGTTCTCGATAACTAAGCCATTGACCGTACTGAAAGTCATGATCGCGCCGCAAGCGCCCGCATTGTCAACCGACCAGCTCTCCATGTTCCCGGTACTTGGGGTCTCGCAGGAATTAGAATCCCCAAAGGTGTTCCATGTAATCGTGGCGTTGGACAGGATGGCCGTCGTGTTATTCGCTACCCCGCCGCCATCAAAAACAATCGCTGAATCGTGTGTCTGATTGTTGCAGCAGGGCAGGTTTGTGAACTGGTTGTGAGAAATGGTGATATTAGTGAAGGAGGTCTGGACATAGACGCCTCCATTGTTTTCGAAGTTAAAATATTCGATCGTGGTCGGCTGAGTACAAGGATTAGCGCGGCCAGAGCCAGAATAAAGGTTAAAGATCGTGCCGCTCTCGCGCGTGAACGTCGCATTCAGGATGGCAGTCGCTGGGTTCGCCGCTGGCCCCGCATAAGTAATGCTACATTTCAACGTAATTGGGGTGGTGATGTTGTAAGTGCCCGCCGCAAAGAGAACCAGTGCGCAACTCGGTGCGCTGGAAATTGTGCTCTGCAGTGTGCTTGTGCTCATGCTACTGTCCACGTTGATCGTGGGACCTCCGCAACCAACCGGAGCGGGCCCGATCGGTCCACTCGTGGGACCGCTGGGAGGGGTGGGATTGGTGGGAGGGTTGGGATTGGTGGGAGGGTTGGGATTGGTGGGAGGATTTGAGGGTGACCCTACGGTGAGCGAGGTGTGTGCCGTGGCTGACGCATAGTCGGTCGTGTCGGTCGGTGAGAACACAGCCGTTAATTGTTGGCTGCCTGCAGCCAGTACGGCGCCCGCCGCCGGGTTGTACATGAAGCTGCCGGGTACATTTGCTGTGGCATCCAATTGCGTCGCGCCGAGGGCGGTTCCTGTCGAGATCGTGGCCGGTGTAGCCCAGGTGATCACTGGAGTGGCTTGGTTAACCGTAAGCTGCACAGAAGCTGTAGCCGCAGAGTAGGTTTTTGTGTCGGTCGGAGTGAACGTGGCGGAAAGCTGCTGCTGCTTTCCCGCCTTGAGCATGGTCCCGGCCGCGGGTGTGTAGGCGAAGGTTCCGGACACGTTGGCCGTTGCGTTCAATTGCGTGCTGCTCAATGCTGTGCCGTATGAGATGGCCGCCGGCGCATTCCAGGTGATAGTGGGCACGTTGCTCGTACCCGCCGTACCCGCCGCGGTAATAGTGACCTGTGTCGATGCACTCAGATTCTGAGGCGCGGCCGTTGCCGCTGATGGGGATGTACCGGCCGGCGTGACTTCAACGTATGCAGCCTGCACGCTCACCGTACCTGACGCTTTCGCGGTAAGGGATCCATTGCCAATCGTCGCTAGAGCAGTGTTGGACGAAGTCCATTGCGTGCCTGCAGTTACATCCTGCGTTGTACCGTCGCTCAGATGCGCTACTGCTTTCAGAATTGCCGCACCACCTACGGGCAAAGTGGAAGGCGTTGCTGTGACCGTCAGAGAATCGAGGGTCTGGGACGAGGGATTACCACATCCTGCTATCAAAATCAAAAAACTGCACAGGAGCCCGGAACACACCTGTGGCGTGAGGGAATTACGCATTGAATGCCTCGTCAGTTGGAAATTCGAATCATCGCGGCCCTGGGGAAAGAGGCCATTTCAAAGGCGCGAACGGGCTTTCGCATCTTTGAGATACGTTGGTGCCGCCGGCGAAATTTGCTGTCCTATTGGTGCTACTATCCGCGTGTGTCCGGGGTTGCGGCAATCACACCGATTAGGTATTACGTAAGTTTGTAAATGATTGATTGCAAATGGGTTGAAAGAGAAATTTTTGCTCGACAACCGAGCATTTCGGGGCACGACAGTGTGGATTTTTCGTGGCTCCGGACGAGCTTTCGCAGAATGGGAGCTTACGGGGGAAAATCGGACAGGAATGGGGCGGGAAGGGGAGCTCTGGAGGGTGGCCGAAAACAGGAAAAATCGGGCAAAGTAGGCCCGAAACGTTGCGCCGGCCATGTGCCGCTCCGGGCGGAGCAGGACACAGCCGGCACCCGGTTGTGGCTAGGTAAGCGGAGGTACGGTAATTTGCTGACCGACCTGAATCTTGTTCGGATCGGAAATGTTGCTCGCCGCGGCGATGTTGGAATAATGGTTGGGAGACCCGTAAAAGCGGTTGCTGATCTTAGACAGGTTGTCCCCGCTCTTCACACTGTAGCTTTGATTCGGGCCGCCGGTGGTGGAGATTTCGTGGTGCAGGTCGGAGAATTGCGGGTCGACCTGCTTGATCACATCCCATACTCGATTCGCTACCACTTCTGAGGGTACGGAACCCTTCAGGTATAGTTTTTCACCATCCAGACTTACCGAGTCCACTTTCGCACCTAAATCGCCAAAGCCCTCAATCGTCTGGATCACGGGCGAATATTTCTGCTTCAACTGATCAAGATCTGCCATAACGTTTTCTCCTTCTTTTTCAGAGCGTTGATTTTTATTCCACAACACACAGTCGATTGAAAACCCTACGCGGCATGCGAGTCCGCGATCTTCTTCATGGCGATCGTCAATGCAGCTGCGCCCAGACTTTTGATGAGCACCGGATGCTGGGCATAAATTGCGCTTACTCGATCGATGATCGAAGGGTCTTGATTTTGGGCATGAGAGGTAAGCGCTTCCACATCCGCGGGGCTGACGCTCGCTGCTTGCGCCGGCGTAACCGAACCGGACTGCAGCAGCGCCGCTAGCGGCGAGTTGGGAGCGCTGCCCGCGAATTGGGAAATCACTGCCGGTCCTAGCGCGGCCACGAGACCGTTTAACACCCCCGCCTGTTGCTGGTTATTCCCATTGGCGAAAAGTTGCGCAGCCATCTGCGGAAATGGAGCAGTTTGGCTGGAGCGAAATGCTTCCGCCAAACCACCGGCGATCGTGGTCGAGGGCACCGCCTGCGCTACCTGGTCGAAGTGCTGTTCCACACCTGGACTGTTAGCCGCATTTGCGCTTGTTCCTGAATATTGTTTGAGGAGGTCACCAATCCCTGAGAGTAAGCTCATAGCTTTTCCTTCTTTCCAACAAAACGTGGTTTTGGTTTTTAATGGCAGGCCCGATAATCTTGCAAACTTAATCCGGCCCGACGGCTTAAGGTTTGAAAGTGCAGGTCCCGTTCGGTAAGAACGACCGTCTGCTCGAGCAATTTCGAGAGCGGCAGATGCTCTCAATAGTTTCACGAGAGCTCGATGAACTCTCTCACGGTGGCTCTGCCGGAGTCTATCGGAGGGAGAATAAAGTTGGCTAGGGTGAGAGCTTTTTTGAGCAGGCAAACAATCAACCTGGGTTGCCGTCTTCTTCAGTTTTCTTCAGCTCCGGGGAGTCCTCCAGGTAGTTTTTGATGAATGGCCAGAAGGGCCTCCATTGGGGTGCTCGCAGGATGGAGGAGCGGGAGCGGGAGGGAATTGAACCCCCAACCAAGGCTTTGCTGAGCCTTCCCTTTTCCTTGCGGGTTCCGTGCCGTTGTGGGCTAAGCTACTTGCGACGGACCACAAGTGGAAGTCCTACCTTCCGGGGTACCCGGCAAAGCGCAAACATTCGCCGGGCACGCAGTCCCGCATATTTAACGAGTTCATCCTAGCCGTGTCTTGAGGAAGACGAGTTGACCATGCCACAGGGCCAGATTATCGGAACACGGACGACGAAGACAGTGACCTGCAATACCCCCACAACCACCAATCAAGTGGTCTTCCCATGACCAAAATGACCAAAAGACTGGCGCTGCTCCTGCTGGTTATCTGTCCTGTGGCGGGTGCAACAACGTACAACGTCAATGCTGGACAGACTAGTTCCATGATCCAAAGGGTAATCGGCGGGGCCGCGCGCGGGGATACTGTTTCCTTCGCCGCCGGGACATACAACATCACTTCGAGGCTCAAGCTGAAGTGCGGCGTCACCTACACCGGGCCGATAGCGACCCCAGCAACAGCCATACTGAATGCGACGTTTCCGCGCGAGAGCGCCATGATCTTTAATCTTTATTCAGGCTCTGGCTGGGCTAATCCTTGTACTCAGCCGACCACGATCGAATACTTTAACTTCGAAAACACGGGCGGCATTTACGTCCAGACATCTTTCACGAACATTACGATTACCCATAACCAGTTTACGAACATGGCCTGCTGCAATAACCCTGCCTTCGATTCGGGGATATATTTCGACGGCACCCAGGCGGCGGGCAACACGACGCAGGTCCTATCCAATGCTACCGTTACTTGGAATATTTTCGGAGCAGACCAAAACTCCTGCGAAAGCCCAACTACTGGGGCTATGGAAAACTGGGACGGCTCAATGGATGTGGCCGGAAACTGTACAGCCGTGCGCATCATGTCTTCCGTGAACGGGCTCGTCTACGAATACAACAAAACAGTCCATATCGGAGAAGGCGTAGGAATAGGATGCCCTTCTCCCCCGGGAGGAAAGTATGCCTGCGAGCCCGCAGCAACATCTGGCAACGGTATTGCTGGCGTCACGACCAGCAACGTCACGGCCATGTATAACGACTTTGCCGGTGTTCATCGCATAGCGTGGGAAGAGCAGCCGCAGGCGACTTCAGGGATAGTATTTCAGTACAACAGCTACCACGACCCTTACGCACCATTCTTTGGGACTTTCGATCTGTCCTTCGCGTGCTGCGAAAACGGAGCAAGCGCGCCATACCTGGTCGTCAACAACAACGTGCTGGTTCAAAACACCCCCAACTTCCCCTGCCCCAGCTACACCGGCTATGGTATTGAAGCCCACGGAACGCAGGCTTCCTTCAGCAACAATATGGTGCAAGGACTTAACGGCGCGCAGCTTAGCAAGATTGCAAATCCACCATGCAGCAGCGGCCCCTATTCGGTACCCGCTATTGCGTGGGGATTCGGCGATAATCCGCGACACTATGACAATAACTACGTCTGCGGGCCATGGTTCAATCGGCAGTACGTCGTGACCCAGAATCCTAGCTATCCCACGCCATCAAGCATCGCCGGAAATATTCAGAGCCCGAGCTGTTCCGCAGTGCAAAGCGCTCCCCCAACCTTTGATCCCCCAAGCGGACCCGCCAACTACCCGCTCACGGTCACCCTCACCGACCCCGGACACACGAGCGGACCGCGGCCCCTGGGCAACACTTCCATCTGGTATACGACCGATGGAAGCACCCCGGTCCCGGGTTCGGGAACCGCCAAGCAGCTATCAAGTGGTGGGAAACTCGTACTAAACGGTCCCGGGACGATAAAAGCAGTTGGGATGTGGGGAAGCGGCGCCAACCCCACAAGCTACCCGCGCGGCTACGGATTTGTGCCCAGCGAGGTGCGGAGCGCACACTATGGAGCCTCTGCACCACCCAATCGGCGATGACTGAGGTACCCAGTAGTGGTAACCACGGATGACCCGGATTGGTGCCCTCGCGGCGCCGAAACTGTTGACAGCCCGAGTCGGGGCCGGTAGATTACGGAGAGTAGGAGTTTGAGATTAAGTGACTGACCAAGCTCTGTCTGCTTGGCCATAGCAGCCCTGTAACCCCCACAGAGGCCTCGGAATCTACTGATTCGCGCTCCATTTCGGACAATGTAACCGACAGCTGAAATTGGGCTCGATTCCGCCGCGAGTCTCAACAGCGGACGGGAAACCGCCTGGTGGAAGGAATGTCGGCGCAGTCCAATAGCGAAGCCGGCACTGGAGATTACGGATGAGCGTTACCCAAGCCGAGCCGCAGATAGCCAGATTTCGTGATTGGGATTTATGGTCCAAGTACTTGCTGTTTTTCCTCGTCGGCTTTTGCCTTACGGGCCGTAGCTTCTCTTACCTTGGTATTCCTCCGGCAAAGCTCTTCATCGGTGATCTGACCCTGGCCGCATTTATCCTTTTACGCCCGCGGCAACTCTTTGATCGCTGGTTTTCAGCTCTCACCAAGGGTGGTCCAATTGCACCATTCAGCTGGGCCTTGCTGATTTCCATAGCTTATGGCATTTTCGAGACCATCCGCGGAATCCTCATCGGGTTTGAGCCCCTCGTCGCCTTTCAGAACCTGGTTTTCAATGTCTATCCGATGTTCTTTTTCCTCGGCCTATGGGTCGGCGCTCGCAGGCCCGACCTCATGCGCAGGTTGATACAGATCTATGCCTGGGGTCTCTGCATCTACGGCCCGCTTTATTTCCTTGTTTTAAATAAAGTTACCCTCACGATGCCCGGATCGGATGACGTGCCGGTTTTTGGTCAGGCTGGTGGCGGCGCTTTCGTTATCCTCGGATTGCTGTGTTTCGAATCAAAACTGGCCCGCTACTGGCTTCCAATAACTGTGGGCGCCATGATATTCCTCGCAGGCCAGGTTCGCTCCGACTGGTTCGGCGCGGCTTTGTCTTTTTTCATCTGGGGCGTTCTGGAAAAGAAGATGAAGCCCGTTTTCATGTTCTTTCTGGGACTTGTCGCGCTACTGCTTCTTGGTGCCGTGTTTGATGTAAACCTTCCTTCACCAGCAAGCCGCGGAGGCGCCATATCCTCCCGCGAGATCCTTGCCCGCGGGCTGTCAGTGATCAGCCCCGAGATGGCGAAAGACTATACGGGCTCGGAAGACACTGCTACATACGCAGGCACGATTTCCTGGAGAGAAAACTGGTGGCACGCGATCTGGGCCAATTCTCTGGAAAACAAGTCGAACTTCTTCATTGGGCCCGGTTACGGATTCCTATTAAGAAATCTCGTCTCCTATTTGAGAGGTATGGACCTCCGAACACCGCACAACATCTTCTACTTTGCCCTTGGCTATAGCGGTTGGGCCGGTGTCTGCATATTCTTCGCCCTCCAGATTTCCTGCTTTATGATGCTGTGGCGTTTGTATCGAGTGACCGGCCATGCCTTCGGACTCGCGGCTTGGGCTTCAACCCTGTTCGCAGCATTCTTTGGGAATGTGCTTGAAACCCCAAGCGGCGCTATCCCGCTCTACATCATGATCGGATTGCTGGTTGCGCCGGCCGTTTCCATCGTCGCTCACCCTGTACGGTATCCGATGACCTCTTTAGACAACGAGCCCCGAGATCTTGCCGCCGTTAGCAGTTTTGACGAGGCTTATGCTCGGGAGTAGGGCAAGTTGTTGTCGTCGAGAATCTGCCGGCCATGAAAAATGTGATGAGAGCCGGCATGTCCCGCCGCCTGTCATTCGCCGGTTCCCGGAGCTCCTGTTGGATTTGTGAGGGATCATCGGAATTTGCCAGGCAAAGTGGTCCCTCGGTTTTCGGCTAAGGAGCAGATACCCGCACCATGAAGATACTCATAGTTGGCCATCCGTGCGGTCCCGGGCTAGGCTCGGAACCCGGAAACACATGGAATTGGGCGTGGTACTTGTCCCGCACAAATCAAGTCTGGGTCATCGCTCACCCCGAGTACAAAGACCGAGTTGACAAGTTTCTTGCAGCGCAGCCAAACGAACGCCTTAACTTCATTTGGGTTACTCCTAAAAGCCGATTTGACTATTGGACCCCCGGCCGCAATCAGGAACTGGCTATTCGCATCCACTATCTGTTCTGGATACGGGAGGCGTACCGGCAGGCAGCTGTTCTTTACAAAGAGGTGCAGTTCGACATCGTGCATCATGTCAGCTGGTCCACGATTGCCATCCCACCACCTTTCTGGAGGCTACCAGTAGTCGCTGTTTGGGGCCCGGTTGGCGGGGGACAGACTTTCCCCTCGGCCTTCGCCTCGCTTCTTCGCCATAACCGGTTCAAGGAGACTTTAAGAAGCCTGAATGTGAAGCTGATGCCATTTGCGCCAAAGTTGCACCGAAGCCTGGCCAGCGCCAACCTGGTGTTGGTGTCTAACTATGAGACTAAAAACCTGCTCGAGCGGGCAGGTGCAAAACGGGTTGAGTTGTTTCTGGACTGCGGCATAGAACATCGTCTCACCGTACCCAGGCCAAAAACGGCTGAGAAGCAGATCAGGCTGCTCTGGGCCGGTCGGCTCCTGCCGACGAAAGGTTTGGCCCTGGCTTTGCGCGCACTGGCCAAATGCCGATACAGTGAAATTCGCCTCCTGGTGGCCGGGTCCGGATCTGAACAGACCGAGATGGAGAGCCTGACCCGCTCTCTGAAGTTGACCGACCGCGTAGAGTTTCTGGGGCGTGTTGCGCACGAATCGATGGCGGCTCTTTTTCAGAGTTGTGACGCATTTGTATTCACCTCTTTACGCGACAGTTTCGGATCGGTAGTCCTGGAGGCCATGTCGAACGGACTTCCGGTCATTACTCTCAATCATCAGGGAATGAGAGCGTTTGTTCCCGAGGAGGCGTCTATCAAGGTGCCGGTTGAGTCCCCCGAACAAGTGATCAACGACATGGCGCTCGCATTTGAGGCTTTCGGCTCGAGTCCCGAACGGCGGCTCGCGATGTCCCGTGCGGCGCTTGCCTTTGCAGAGGAGCAGATCTGGACGCATCGTGCTGAGACGATGAACAAGCTGTATGCAGAGACGATGAAGGGGACGACAGGTGAAATGACCGAGGTTGTTTCGGGCGTTCCCACGCATCGCTCGGCGTAAAACTGATGCGAAATCTGACGTCGGAGTAGTCGTTTTTTCGTTCCTCCAGGCCGCGAGGCAATTCGCGGCATTCTCAGCGGGCTTTCACCCTCGTCGCCTTAAAGGTCTGCTGTAATTTTTCTTCAGCCTCTGGGTAGGCATTCACCCGCCGGTCCTCACACCCCCTCTTTAGCCCCTGAGGTACGTCTTTCTTTCCCTGAAGGGTACGGGCTTCAGCCCGTACATATAGGAAACAAAACGATGGGCTTTACAAGTTGCGGAAAAATCGGTTTTAGGGTAGCCCGAGGATTTATCCCCGGCCTGGAGTTTCTACATTTCGGAGAGGGTGGATACATCCAAAATCTACGGAATGCGCGAGTTTTCTGGAGTCACCGGTCTGATGCTTTGTATCAGGGCATGACTTCAGTCGTGCCGCTCAAGGTCAACAAAAGACATGGGCTTTACAGGCTGCGGAAAAACTGAATTCTTTGAAGGGGACGGCCTTCAGGCCGTCCGTAAAAGATTGAAAACAGGTCCGGCTTTAGCCGCTGAGGGAACAGCTTTCGCTCCCTATTCGACCTTTTTCCGCAGCCTGTTCAGCCCATACGTTAAGTACCCAAGATAGGACGGGCTGAGGGCATCTTTTGTGTTCGCTTGAGCAGCCCTCAGCGGCTGAAGCCGATTCATCTTGACTGCTAAACATACAGCCTAAAGGCCGTACCCTTCAAAAAGCGAGTTCTCACACACCCTCTGAAGCCCGTACCTACCAGCCCGTACCTTCAGCATTGATTTTTCCGCGGCGGAAATGCGTCGAAGCGGCTTCAGCTACACTTCTCCCGGGAGCGTCGCCATGCAATCTCGTCTGCACGCCATGATAATCTGCTTCGCGCTTGGTCTACTCGGCGGTTGCTCACGGAAGCAAGACGAAATGGCTGTCCTTGCTCCGATACAGGCCATGTTCGACGGCATGGCCCATCGTGATGCGGCCGCCATCAAGGCTCCCTGGTTGCCAGGCGGAGTTCTCGTCCTGGTGCAGGAGGGCGTCCTCAGCCAGATCACCATTGAGAACGTCGCCAATCGCGTAGCGACCTCTGGAACCACACACATCGAAGAACGTATCCACAATCCGCACGTTCACATCGACCACGACCTGGCCGTCGTTTGGGCTCCCTTTAACTTCTTCATAGACGGCAAGCTCGATCACTGCGGCAGGGATCTCTTCAATCTCACCCAAAAGAGCGGCAAATGGCAGATCGCCGCGCTCGCTGCCACAACGCGGAAGGACTGCAGCGCGAACTAGCCTCAAACGCCCTGCTGCCGCCTGGTGAATGACCGCCGAGTGGCTATATAAAGGCCCGCTTGCGTGGATATTGTCGCCAGATCGATTTCAGTACTAACCTCGTATAGGAATAGGGGCGCCAAAGGACAAGCCATGAGAAATCAACCGAGATCGACTGCAGCGGTTTTTGTCTTGTTATTGTTGTCAGCCTTTCTCCCTTTGCCCGGCGGCTCTCAGAGCCAGCCTAATCCATCGCCGGCAACCGGGACGCACGAGCAGACGCGAAGCAAGAATAATGACGTTTACGTTTGTGCCTGCCTGAAAACAAAGTCCTGCTCTTGCATGACGGAAGCCAAGACGGAAGGGCCTTGTGCCTGTGGGACTCAAGGCGGGCCACCCCTGAAGCCCGTGCCGCACGATAGCGCCTGGGCGAAAGAAAACCGCGACGCGCTTGCGAAGTAGCTGAGACGAAGGAATTCCTTAAAACTCTTCCACGGAAGAAGGCTGACGGAGCGTACCCGGATTTCCTGCCACGCAGCACTGGACAAAACCGCGAGCGGTATACAGCTTGGCTCGGCAGCTCTCCAGCAGTTTCCTCATATCGCATAGCCGTAGATCATTGTTGATGATCAGGATGCCTGGCGGCTGGGCCGCATATAAAGTCTGATGCCCAGGACAAGACCCCAGACAAATCCCCGTCAGGGAGGCCTACCTGGCCTCCTTTGTGGTCAATAGCGGGCTTCTATCCGCGATTTCACCCTTCGATTTTGGTGGGAGCGCGGGCTTGTTTGACTGGCGTGCTTCACCGGATGCGCCGATAAGTCCGACATAAGGATGCAGACGTCTCTGGCCCGAGTATATCCATGACCGGCAAAGCGCGCGAAATGGCATGCATATTGTGCAGGCCGCAATCGTGCGTCGCGATCGCGAAGAAAGGTTAAGTCCGACAGGGTTCCACGTTGGGATTTTTGGTATCCCACATCTCGCGAAAAATGAGCGAGATATGGGGCACCCAGGATTTGCTGCAGGTACGGGCTTCTATTTGAGACTATCTGCGAAATTAAGGCGTATATCGCCGTTTCGGTCTTGGGTGACAGCCTCGGGCTCATCCACTCTGGCGGCAGGCGTCCAGACAAAAAGCGCCGTGTAACCGGCGCGCTACTTTTTCCGGCTACTTTGCGCAGGCACTGGAAGGTCCGAGGCCAGAACGACCGACTACCTAGTTTCAGGGGAACAATGGATCGATCCATGCGGCTGAAGCAGAATGTCTCGTTTTGCGACAGCTCTGTGCGGTGCAAACGTGGCCGAGGGCTCCTGATGGACAGATTTTTGTGGGGTATGCAGTGCTGAGGGCGGGGCCGGGGGCGGCGCGCAGTCTCTTCGTGGCTGCCACGATACTGGTGACCGCTCACGTGACTCTACTCGTCTTTGATCCGCGTGCGTTGTTCCTGTCTAACCTGTTCCTTCTTATGTATCCCCTTCTGGGGGTTACGGCGTGCCTGCTTGGCGCTTACAGCGAATCTCGAGAGGGCAGGCCATTGTGGCTCTTGTTCGGATGCGGTTTGCTGATTGCAGCGATTGGTGAGCTTGGTTTGACTTACAACGACTTCGGGACGCACATACACACTCAGACCCAGGCCCTCAACTCCGACTTCTTCTTTTTTGCGTACGCAATTCCTGTCATGCTGGCAATATGCTCCCGAAGTACGGACGCCGGCCTGAAGAGCTTCGCATGGCTCGATGGGGCTCAAGCGCTCATCGCAGCGATGCTCGCATACTTGCAGCTCTTCTCCGTATTGCCCTCGCATGCCGGTCGTGAGGCGATTTCCACGGCGAATCTCACGTATTTGAACAATGCGGAGAATTTGATTCTCGTGGGAGCTGTGACCTTGCGCTTCTTTTCCAACCCGAGCCCGGCAAGAAGACGCTTTTACCAGACCCTCTCCCGCTATTTGTGGGTCAATGGGATAGTAGCTCTTATCGTGAGCTATGTCGGACTGAAGCACGGCTGGCGAAACGGAGTGCAAGACGCCGGGTGGGGGATGCCTTACCTGGCTCTCTTAGGGTCGTTTGCCTTGCAACATAAGACCCGTATGAACGAGAGTGAACGGAGTAGCGGCCAGCGGACCGTGGGACTTCTGATTGATAATCTCAGCCCGGTATTGTTCACGCTGGCTATCACACTTATGGGGGTTGAGATTGCGCCGGAGCACCCATGGTTGGGATTTGTCTGCATTTCGGCGACGGTTGCGATCTATGGAGTACGAGCAGCGATATTGCAGGTG
>DASRRN010000483.1:0-10432 GCA_035695685.1 Acidobacteriaceae bacterium
GTCGAGAATCTTATCCGGGCCCTTCATCTGCGCCGAGGCGGTGAACGCGGCCACCAGTTCGTTGCGCGAGATAGGCGCGGTTCCCGTCTTGGCGACCACGATGCCGGCGGCAATATTTGCCAGGGTGACGGCAACCTCCGGGTCAAGGCCGCCAGCCAGCGACGCCGCCAGGGTGGCAATGACCGTATCGCCGGCGCCGGTAACGTCAAATACCTCGCGGGCGCGGGTGGGGGAATGAAAAACGGCATCAGGATAGAGAATACGAATCCCCTTCTCGCTCATGGTGACGGTCATGTAGTCAATGCCCAGCTGAGTGACCAACTTTTGAGCCGCGGCCAGCAGTTCGGCCAGATTGTGGGTGCTGATGCCTGTGGCCAGTCCGAGCTCCTGAAGGTTCGGGCAGATACTGGTGGCGCCGGCATATTTGCGGAAGTCGCGATCCTTGGGATCGACCAGTACGGGGATGCGCCGTTCCCGAGCCTGGGCGATGACCGCCTGGCAAAGTTCAGCACTCAAGGCGCCCTTGGCGTAATCAGAGAGTACGACCGCGTCGGCGGTGCCCACCAATTCCAAAGAGCGAACCAGCAGTGCCTGGCGATCGGCTTCCGGATGGGGTTCAGCGCTTTCTACGTCCAGCCGCAGCAGTTGTTGATTACGGGAGACGATCCGGGTCTTCGCAATCGTGGAATGGTCAGAAAGGACCATTCCGGAGGAATCCACGCCGGCTGCGGCGAGCAGTGTACTCAATTCACGCATTTCCCCATCGTTGCCCCAGAAGCCTGCCTGTGCAACCTTGACCCCCAGGCCAACCAGGTTCATAGCCACGTTGGCGGCGCCGCCGGGCGCGCTGGTGGTGCGCACCGAACGGAGTATCGGCACCGGCGCCTCGGGCGAAATGCGGTCAACATCACCCCAGATCGAGCGATCCAACATCACGTCGCCAATCACCAGGACACGAACGGCTGCGAACCCGCTTTCAATCAGGGAGAGAAGGCGGGACTGTTCTTTCACCAGCATCCCTTCATCATCGCAAATAAAGAGCCAGTCCTGCGACTGGCCTATACTACGAGGAGCCCGGGGTAAGAGTATTTATCCCTCTGCAACGGCGTATGGCAAGCAAGGTACCGAACTACAGAGATGTTAGGGCCCAGGTGATGCGGATACTGCTTCCCGCCACCAAGTGGGGCCGCGTCACCGTTTGGCTGGGCATTTTATGCCTGCTGCTTTGGACCGCCATGTTTTTCGGAGCCAAGCTCGGCGGCTGGGCCGCGTTTTCCACCATAGCTTTCATGTTCTGCGCCATCGTGCTGGGCTTCCGCTGGGGTTTTCGCCCCCTCATGTGGCGGCTGCGGAATCGATTGATCATCACCTATCTCTTCATCGGTGTCATGCCGGTCTTTCTGTTGTTGCTGATGGGGGGCTTGGCCAGTTACCTGTTCGCCGGCCAATTCGCTACTTACGTCGCCTTCTCTGACTTGAACTCGGAGTTGCAGCATTTGCAAGCGGCCAATGACTCGCTAGCCGCACAAATATTTCCCTTGGAGAGTTCGGGCAAACTGAACGAAAAGATCGCCGGAGAGTTCACCCGCGCCTCCGACGAACGATTCCCTGGGCGCACCGTTACTGTCTCGAGGAGCGGAAAGGGATTTGTCCTCGCCACCGGGGGAGACCTGCTCTCAACGTCTCCTGCACGCGTCCCGGATTTTATTACCTCAGATTTCACTGGGTTCGTCGTTGACCAGGATGTTCTGCATCTGCGCGCGATCAAGCTTTATGGCGATGGTAGCCACCTCGCATTAGTCTCCGACATCCCCGTCACACCGAATCTGCTCTTACCAACAGCAGCACGCCTCGGTACTGTGACCCTTTATCCTCCGCCGGACAAAGGGGACGCCCATTCCGCCGGCTCACCAGTTAGCCGAACGCCCGTGCAGGCTGGCCGGGTGCCGCCTCGTTCCCATTGGTTTGACATAACCCTGGACTTTCCAACCCTGTTTGATGTGGTGAACTGGCAAAACGGAGAGAAACAAGAGCATGGGCTGATCGATGTGGCGACCCGGCCATCGATGCTCTATGCGACGTTGTTTGCAACATTAGGAGATAACTACCTGGCCTTCCGCGACATCTTGGTCGCGATTGCCATTTTCTTTGCCGTGATTGAGTTCGTCGCTCTTTACATTGGTGTTCGCCTCTCGCGCAGCATGACCGCGTCGCTGGCAGAAATCTATCGAGCGACGGAACACGTGAACCGCGGTGACCTGAGCCATCGAATTCAGCTTCGCGGCCGCGACCAGATGGCCGCGCTGGGACATTCGTTTAACTCCATGACGGGATCTTTGGCCAAGCTGATCCAGGAACAGAAGGAGAAGCAGCGGCTGGAGAATGAACTGAGCATTGCCTACGAGGTGCAGGAATTGTTATTTCCTCGCCAGGTCACCGACCTGCCCTCGCTCCAGGTTCATGGTGTTTGCATTCCGGCGCGCACCGTAAGCGGCGATTATTACGACTTTATTCCCCTGGGGAGCGATCGGCTGGTCATCGCGGTCGGAGACATCAGTGGAAAAGGAATATCGGCTGCCCTTCTGATGGCCACCGTGCATGCCTTCGTTCGCGCCTACTCGCTGGAGCCGGAGATGGCGCTGATGCCTGCCTCACTGGCTTATGGATCACAGGAAGATCCGCGCATGTATTACCGCGGCGATGGGAGCACGGAATCGCAAGTAGCCCCAGCCATGTTGATGACTACCTTGAACTATCAGCTTTACCGCAGCACACCGGACGCAAAATACGCGACCATGTTTCTCGGTTGTTATGACGCCAAATCGAGGGTGTTGACGTATTGCAATGCCGGGCACTTGCCACCCATCATTTTGCGGGCAACGGGCGAGGTCTTCCGCCTCGGCATCAACGGTACGGTGGTCGGGCTGTTTGACGGTGTCACGTACGACGAATCGACGTTGGTGATGCAGACTGGCGATATCCTTGTTGCCTACAGTGACGGTGTCACTGAACCAGAAAACGAGTTTGGCGAATTCGGCGAGGAGCGTCTGATCGAGTTAATCCAGGAGCATCGCAACAAGCCCCTGCGCCGCATTACCGAAATTGTTGCCGGCGCGGTGGCAGATTGGATTGGCACGGTAGAACAGCCGGATGACGTGACCATCGTTCTTGCCCGTTGTACCGGTCCTTCCGCAACCCGAGCGTGATTCTCGGTCCCTTGGCATTGGAGTCATCCTTAGGTACCATCCGGCTATGAACTATCGCACGCTGGGCCGTACCGGTTGGAAGGTTTCAGAGATCAGTTTTGGCGCATGGGCCATTGGTGGCGCATGGGGCCAGGTAACCGATGAGGAATCGCTCGGCGCGCTCAATCAGGCGATCGACTCCGGCATCAACTTTCTCGACACTGCGGATGTCTATGGCAATGGGCGCAGCCACCGCCTGATTGGAAAGCTGAAGAAGGCCCGCAAAGAAGAGATCATCGTTGCCACGAAAGTGGGCCGTCGTCTGCCCAAGCAGACGGTCGAAGGTTACAGCCGCGCCAACCTGACCTCCTGGGTTGAATACAACCTCCTCGACCTCAACACCGAGGTTCTCGACCTGGTGCAATTGCATTGCCCGCCCAGCGATGCTTATTATCATCCGGAGATTTTCGGCGTGCTCGACGACCTGGTGCATGCAGGCAAGATCCGGTATTACGGGGTCAGTGTGGAGCGCGTGGAAGAGGCACTGAAGGCGATGGAATACCCCAATCTGCAGAGCGTGCAGATCATCTTCAACTGTTTCCGTCAGCGTCCGGCTGAGCTCTTCTTCGCCCAGGCCAAGCTGAAGCAGGTTGGCATTCTGGCGCGCGTTCCCCTCGCCAGCGGTCTGCTTACTGGTAAGTTTCGTGCCGATACCAAATTTGACGCCGACGACCATCGCAACTTCAACCGTCAAGGCCAGCGCTTCGACGTCGGTGAAACCTTCTCCGGGGTCGACTACGAAGTGGCCTTAGCGGCGGTGGAAGAGATCCGTGCCCTGGTTCCGGCCGACGTAAGCATGAGCCAATTCGCTCTTCGTTGGATACTCATGTTCGATGCGATCACCTGTGCCATCCCCGGCGGTAAACGCCCCAGCCAGGTAGCCGACAACGCCCAGGCCTCCGATCTTCCGCCCCTCACGCCGGAAGTCATGGAGAGCATACGGAAAATCTACGGTGCAAGAATCCGGCCACTCGTGCATCAACTCTGGTAAGGGGCAAACTACTTCACCCCCCGGATTTTTCCTTGCCACGACCGAGGGGGACGCTTTTCAAAATATGTAGGTCGGGTTCGTCCCTTGATCTCCGAACCACGGCCTTGGCTCTGGACGGGTGCCCCATGTTCGCCCCAGCGTACATGGGCCGAAAACGGATTTCTTCAAATGCTTTCACTCTATGTGCAAGGACTCTTGCTCCTGGTCTCATTCTTTTTGCCATGTAGCAGTAACGTTGGAAGGGGCTGTGCCCTGGGCTGTGCCCCGTCTTTTTTCCGCCCATGTACGACATTTTCGCTACCGTGCCTCCGAAGCATTGTGGCGACATTTTCTGCCTCTGCTAGTCTTTCTTTTACATGCGTGTCTACACCCTGAGCCTTGCCCTCACTGCCTGTATCCCCCTTACTGCCTCGACCTCCCTGGCGGTCCCGTCGGCCTCCGTGGCATCGCGGGTTGCAGCGCAGAACGCGCTCTTTGAAGAGCAGTACCAGTCCGATTTGAAAGCCTCGCCGCAAACCGCGACGGCTCGCGGCGATTATCGCTACAACGATCAACTCGACGACCAGTCGTTGGCCGAAGTCGAACGCGAGCACGCGACGGACGAAAAATTCCTTACCCGCCTTAAGGCAATCTCAACCACCGGTTTCTCCGAGCAGGACATTCTTTCCCACCAACTGCTTGTCCGAACCCTCGAACAGCGCAACGAAGACTACGCGTTCAAGGATTTTGAGATGCCCATTTCCCAGATGAACGGCCCTCACACCGACTTGGCGGATCTGCCCCTTTCTTCCCCGTTCACCAGCATCAAGTATTACGAGGACTATATCTCGCGTCTTCACCAGATCCCGCGGGTCTTCTCGCAGACCGAAGAGGTCCTTCGTGCCGGGATGAAAGACCACCTCATGCCCGTGCGCTTTCTTCTGGAGAAAATTCCCGGCCAGTGCCAGGGCATTATCACTGCAGACCCTTTCCTGGTGCCCACCAGGAAGTTTCCCGCCTCCATCTCCGCCGCCGATCAACAACGGCTCACGCAGCAAATTACAGACACCATCAACCATGAAGTGCTGCCGGCTTACAAGGCTTTCGCGAGCTTCGTTGCCACGGAGTATGCTCCGCACGGCCGCACTACTCTCTCCGTAACCTCGCTACCGGGGGGCGAAAGCCGATACCGGCACGACATCAAGAGCTTCACCACCATCAGCGATCTCACTCCCAACCAGATTCATCAGCTTGGGCTGCGTGAAATGGATCGGATCGGGGCCGAGATGCTCGCGATCGCGCACAAAGAAGGGTTTGCTGATCTGGCTACCTTCGATGCTTCACTCAAGAAGAATCCTAAGTACATCCCGACCTCTGCCGGGCAAATCCTGGATGACTATCGTCGTTACCTGGCCCAGATGCAGGGCAAGCTGCCGCAGCTATTTACCTACATTCCCAGCTCACCGGTAACCGTTGAGGCAATTCCGCCCTTCCAGTCGGCGATGGCCACCCACTATCAAACCGGAACGCCCGATGGCAAGCGACCTGGCCGCGTGGTGGTCGCCACTTCTGACTTCGAGCATCGCAGCCTCATCGATGACGAAGCGACGGCCTATCACGAAGGCATCCCAGGCCATCACATGCAGCTCTCTGTCGCGCAACAGATGACGGGGCTGCCTAAATTCCGGCAGCATGCGTTCAACTCCGGCTATATCGAGGGCTGGGCGCTGTATGCCGAGCAACTGGGCAAAGAGGTGGGCTTTTACCAGGATCCCGTCTCCGACTACGGCCGGCTGGCCAGCGAGCGATTTAGGGCTGTGCGCCTGGTGGTGGACACCGGCATTCACGCCAAGGGTTGGTCCCGCGATCAGGTGGTGGCGTTCTTCCGCAAATCCGGAACCATTGACGAACCCATGATCCAGACCGAAACCGACCGCTACATAGCCTGGCCGGGCCAGGCCCTCAGCTACAAGCTGGGACAGCTAAAGTTTCGCGAACTGCGCGAGCGCGCCCGCAAGGAACTCGGTCCCAAATTCGACATTAAAACCTTCCACGACGAGATGTTAAGCGGTGGCGTTCTGCCTCTCGACCTGCTCCAGGCCCGAACCGAAAGTTGGATCAAAGCGCAGGAATCCAAAGGGCAGATGGCAGAAGTCAGTCATGGCAAAACAAGCACCATGAATTAATTGCGAAACTTTCCGCAACTGATGCTGCAACTGTAGGCTCGCCCTGCGGCTCTATCCTGCGCAACAATCGCGTCACTCTCAGCGTGTGATGGGCCTCGAACGGAAAAGGCAGATTCTTACCGGGGTGGGCTTGATCTTCTCCTTTTATTCCCCTATAGTGTTGCCTATGCGCGCTCTGCCCTTCCCCAAGTCTTGCGTGGTCTGCTGCAAGAAGTGCGGCCATGACGTGTTAGCTGGAACCGACGGCTTCCCTGCCAATTCCATATTCGTGGTGTGCTCTTTGTGCGGGGAAAAGCGGAAATATCTGCCCTCAGAAGTGATCCATGGCAGACCCCATTGTTTGGTCCGCCGAAAACGGGCCCAACGCATCCCAGCCGATGCGAGACGTGGACCCTTACCGGCACAATTTGGTTCCCTCCGTGGCCAACGCATGGTGGCCGCCGGAGGGCGCTAAAGCGGTTTAACAATTGATGTAGACCGAAGCAAAGGACCTTTTCGTGGTTTTCTCCCAAGGAAAACCACTCCTCGCGGCCTTTTGTCGGGCCACAGTGATTGTTAAACCGCTAATTACCTGGGCAAAGGCGTGAGCTTGATGGTTCTGCCTTCACGCGCTGACTGCCGTGCCGCATCCAGAATCTGCATCACTACTACATTGGTGTCGAGCGACGTGAGATCGCCGTCTGGCTTCAGAGTGCCGTTAAGCACAGCGGCCAGGTAGTGCAGTGAGCCGTCGTTGGGCGGCGCGAGCGGCGGAGCCGTGACCTCGCTCTCCTGTTGCTGACCTTTCGTCCGCAAACGAACCTTGTCCGGCCCAACCGTGATGGCGTATCCGGTTGCGCCATACACTTCCATGTCCTTGCGGCTAAACGGCCAGTTCCAGGAAGGCATCAGCACCGCCTGGGCTTTTGGATAGCGCATGATAATGGTGGCTTCATCCGCCACACGAGGGTAGATCTGGGGCTTATCGGTCTGGGCAACGGCGGTTACACTCAACGGGGATTCACCATGCATCAGCCACGTGACCAGGTCTGCCCCGTAGCAGCCAAAATCGTATAAAGCGCCATCGCCGTTCTGTTCCGGATCCTCAAGCCACTTTAAAAATTCCGGTTGTACCCCTATTTCTTTGGGTCCCTCGTGACCATCGTGGACCACGATTCTGCGCAGATCACCCAGGCTGCCTTTCGCTACTTCGTCATACGCGGCGCGGTTGCTTGCATACCACGTGGTCTCGTAGTTCACCAGCACCTGGATATGGTGTTCCCGGGCTGCGTGGCGAATCGCCAGGGCATCTTCCAGCGACATGGTCAACGGCTTTTCCACCATGACGCTGAGCCCATGCTGGGCTGCCGCTTCGATAACCTGACGATGCTTGCCGATCGAGGTGTAGACCAGCAAGGCCTGGGGATGGCGGGCCGCGATCATCGCATCCAGTTGCCCATAGAACAGGCTGGGATCGAGGTGAAACTGCTCTGCGTAACGATGGGAAAGCGCGCTGTCCGCATCTACGATCCCCACCAGCTGTACTTCGCGCTGGTTCGGAAATTGCTTCAGAAACCCGGAAACATGCCCATGCTCCAGGCCCACGATGCCGACTCGTAACGGCGCCTCCTGGGCAAAAACACAACTTACGCCGACAACACTGAAAAGAAGGTAAGACAGTACAGGAACAGCAAGCCGCATTTCCCCTCCGAGCTTTTATGATTGTGCGGGCGCCGTGCCGGAGCGGCGTACCCAAACGCCGTCCTGCTTTTCCAGGTAAACCCATGCGGCCTGCGCACACAGATTGCCGCACCAGTCGAGGATATAGACCAACGCGGCTGTTTGCGCAGTATTGAAATAGACCTCGCTGAAATAGGTAATACCCATATAGTTTCCATACGTCGATTGCATCTCGGAGGTAGCATTCAGGGCACTACGCGACGCTTTGAACTGCTCGACAGCAGCAGGCTTGAGCAGCACATAGGGGCGCGACAGATTGAAGCGGCGCGTCAATTGCATACGGTCCTTCTTACGCTGGTGGTAATCGCCTACCGCTTCCAGGAAGGCGTGCGCGTTGTCCCCCGGCGGTTGGAGCATAGCCTCGGGCGCCAGTTTGGGATCCATGTCATCTTCGTTCAACGTTGTTCCGCCAATGGCCCATGGCTGGCCGTGACCGGAGTCCATATCCTCAAACATCTGGCCGGGCATAAGCAATGAATAGATCAGGTAGGCATCTGGAAGGCGATCGGGTGCGACAGCAGAAGTAGGCGGCTTGGTCTGTGCCGGGGCGAGCGACGTTGACCCGGCGACCGTCAGGCAAAGCAATACCGGGAAGTTTATATGAAATCGCCTCATTCGCCGGATCTCCATGCATAACTCCTGTCAGGTGTTCTTATGATGACAGACGCACGTAACGGCCGGGTTGTCGCCGCGGATGCGAAAGAAAATGGTGGACAATAGAGACTCAACCTACCGGTGATCGCCGATTGACCAAGCCAGCCCGAGCCAAAGCCAACAAGTTGGGAGAAGTGGAGCGTGTCTACCGCATCCTGCGGGAGTGGCTGATCACGGCCAAGCTGCCGCCGGGCGAGTTCCTTTCGGAAGCAGATCTGGCCGAGCGATGCGGCACCAGCAGAACCCCCGTCCGCGAAGCGTGTACGCGGCTGATGCAAGACCACTGGCTGACCCGCATTCGCAGAAAAGGCTTCATGGTGACACCCATTTCTGTGCGCGACATCGTGGACATGTACGACTATCGCAAGCTGCTGGAGTGCTACGCAGCGGAGAAGCTGGCCCAGACCGCCGGCCACGAACAGCTGAAGGAACTGGAGGCCATTGTCGCGCCGGAAAAGGATCCAGCAGCCAGCCTGGACCAGATTTTGCTCGCCAATCAAGCGTTTCACCGCCGCTTGAGCGAGCTGGCGGGCAATCAAAGGGTAACCAGCCAGCTCAGCTTGACGCTCGGCTACGTAGCGCGCCTGGATACCCTTTGTACTCAGACCGTCCCCGGCTGGATCGGCCACGCCGATATCCTGCGGGCCATCGAAAGGCGCGAGCCGCTAGAAGCTCGCCTGGCAATGCAGGTCCATGTGGATGCTTCGCGGGACAAGATGATCAAGCTCTTCAGCGCTTAACAGATTGCTGAAAACTCGGTTTTGTATCAGGGCACGACTTTAGTCGGGCCATAACTGCTTGAAACTATTTTGGTCTTAGAGGGTGTGTGAGAACCGGGAAAGAAGCCGCAGATCTCTCCGCCCCGAGTTTGGTGGGAGCCTCCTGCTTCAGCAGGGGGAGCTGGACTTCAGTCCAGCGGAAAAGCGTTTCCTTTCTGAGGGAGGGCTTTAGCCCTGGATTTTCAAGGCCAGCGCTAAAGCGCATGATCAAAGTCGAACTTCTTTGCGCAACGCTGAAAGCGTTGCTCCCCCCTGCTTAAAGCAGGGGGCTCCCACCAAACTCAGGGCTCCTTTTGGGTTCTCACGCAGACTCCAAGCTCGTACCCTTTAGGCTACTTCGCTTCCATTGAATTGTCGGTGCGATCATCGTCCGGCAGGACGTGATCGGGATCCACTTTGACTGAGGCTATCGGCTTATTACCCTGCCAAATAGCCTCGGCTTTCGCTTCCCAGGTCTCAACCGGCAGGCGGAAGCGGGTCGTCGTACCGTCGGTGTACTTCACCTCCACGGTTGCCGGCAGAACTAGCTGCCCCTTATTTACGAACGTGACGTGGTCGCCCTCGATTTTGGTGACCGCCAGATTAAAGCGCCAGTTGTGCATATACCAGCCGCGCCAGAACCAGTCCAGATCCTCGCCGCCTTCACTGCTCATCTCCCGGAAGAAGTCTGAAGGCGCGGGGTGCTTGAACGCCCAGTCTCGTATGTACTTGCGAAAAGCCCAGTCAAACCGGTCCTTGCCCAGGATCTGCTCGCGCAAGAGCACCATGCCGTACGCCCCCTTGAAGTAGCTCACTGGATGAGTAATCGGCCACGTATACGCATCGGCCGGCATCAACAGAACAGGAGCCGAGGGGTCGTCCTGCACTTTGAGGATAGTG
>DASRRN010000484.1:0-5995 GCA_035695685.1 Acidobacteriaceae bacterium
GGATGGCGCCCAGAATCCCCAGCAGCAGCGCTTTCCTTTGGAGTTCCTGGCTGAGTCCAAAGGAGCGGAACATCAGCAGGAAAACGAAGAGATTATCGATGCTTAGCGAGAGCTCGATCAGGTAGCCGGAGGCAAATTCGAGCCCCCTCTGACGACCCTCACCATGACCGATCCAAACGCCGAAACACGCGGCGAGGACCACCAAGAACACCACAAAAAGAAAATTGCGGCGTGTTTGGGAGGACGCTTCCCCTCGACCAAGAACCGCCAGGTCGAGCACGATCAGCACCAGCACCACGACGTGAAAGCCTATCCACCAACTGATCGGAGCGCCATCGAGCATTAACCAATGCTAGCCTACGGCCCCCGATAGAGAAGAAACAGCAGGTCCCTCCACTGCGCTAGACTCCGGGATGACAATTTTCTTTGGAACAAACATTTTGATTACCAACAGAATTGTCATCCCGAGCCGATGACCTCGCCTTCGGCGAGGTGATGAAACCAATGAACGCTGGAAATCGATATTGATTCTGTTGGCTTTATTTTTTTGTTCATTGGGAGCCGATGACCTCGCCTTCGGCGAGGTGATGAAACCAATGAACATGGGAAAGCGGTGTTTGCAATCCAGGCCCAGAGGGCCGGCACCAAAAATCAGCCCAGCCCGGAAGGGCTGGGTCCATAGCCAGGCGGTCGAGCGCCGGAGGTGCGGCACCACTCTCTTCGTTTGTTCATTGGGAGCCGATGACCTCGCCTTCGGCGAGGTCATGAAACCAATGAACGCTGGAAATCGATATTGATTCTGTTGGCTTTATTTTTTTGTTCATTGGGAGAGCCTGTGACTTTTTAGATCTTTCGTGCTCCTGCATATCCAACCAGCTGTATTGCAAGCTCCCCAACAAAGTCGTCATCCTGAGAGGTTGTGACTTTTTTGATTTTTCTTATTTTTGGCACACCCACCGGAATGTTTTTCAAAACTCCCACAAGACCGTCATCCTGAGCGAAGCGCCTCGCGGATCTATCGCCTAACAGAGGGTTTACAGCGCGTAGTCGAAGGACCCCGAGGATGCTCGTTGGCCGATGCTCTTCACAGCTTTCCGGCCACAGACTACAAGGGAAATCAATAAAGTCACAACCTCTGAGCGGAGCGCTTCACAGATTTATCGCGGGACATCGCGCTTGATGGCGCGGAGTCGAAGAGCCTGTCCCGAGCATAGCCGAGGGAACCCCGAGGATGCTTATCTTGCCTATGCCGTTCGGAGCTTTTCAACCACCGAAGCCCGCACCGGGCGGACCCGCCACGGTCTTTCCCTGGGGGCCGAGAACAAGAACTGCTAGCATCTTGCGATGTCCGGCAGCTACATCTACATTCTCGGCAGCCATAGAGGCACGCTTTACATTGGCGTCACCAGCAACCTGTGTCTGCGTGTCATGCAACATAAGGAGGGCACGTGGGAAGGTTTCGCTGCGGCCTATGGCTGCAAGCGCCTGCTCTCCTTTGAGGGTTATGAAGACATTCGCAAAGCCATCGCTCGGGAAAAACAACTCAAAGGCTGGCCGCGCGAAAAGAAGCTCAACCTCATTCGGACGATCAATCCCGAGTTCAAAGACCTTGCACAGACCTGGGGATGGAAGATGATTACAGCGCATGAAAAGATGAAACCCGAGCGCCCAGATTTCCTGGGCGCCTCGGGTTTTGAGGCTTCCTCTATTTTTTTAGAACTGATATTTAAGTGCGAATTGGAAAAGTCGCGGGTTGTAGTTGGCGCTGGTAGAAGTGATCTGACCGAAGGTGCTGTTTTGTACCGAGTAAGTGTTATCGGCGTTTGGCGTAACTTGTAGAGCGTTGTTGGGGTTGGCGAAGTTTGTCGTGTTGGCGATGTTGAAGGCCTCGGCGCGAAATTCCAGCGTGGATTCACGATAAACGGGGAATGTCTTGAAGACAGAGAGATCCACGTGACGGAAATGAGGTCCGTAGAGTGAATTCTTGCGGGCGGTTCCGACTTGACCCGAGAGTTGCGGAGCGAAGGCGCTGGTGTCAAAGAACTCCTGAATTCTCGAACCACCCAGGGAAGCCTTATGAAGCTGATTGGGCCTGTCCGAAAATCCGGCATTCGTGGTGAGGGCAATATCCTGCGAGTTGGTGACTGTAAATGGTTCGCCGGATTCCCAGACCATAAGAGTATTCGCTTGCCAGCCTCCAGCAAGTACTCCCTCAACGCCGTGAAGATTTTTGCCGAAAGGTAGAGCGTAGTTGGCGGTCAGGACTCCGCGGTTGCGGATGTCCACGTCACTGTTGCCGTAGTCAAGCGTGTGGATCTGCGATGGAACGACGCCATAGCCATCGTTGATCTCATTGCTGAGTCCGAGCACGTCATCAAGTCCGTGCGCCAGCGTGTAGTTTGCACCGAGGGTAAGGCCTGCTTGTGTGCGACGGGTAACCGATAGTTGCAGCGAGTGGTAGCTCGAAGTTCCTTCGCTGAAGTAGCCGCCGATCTGAGTCACATTTGGTAAAGAGTTGTAGTAAGGACGAAGCGCGTTGAAGGCAGTGGCAGAGTTAGTGCCCTGTGCTGTCGCCAGTGCGTTCAACGCAGTATTTGAAATAGGTGCCGGCACATTCTGGTCGTTGAAAATCGAGGCGAGGTGACGGCCCAATATGCCGGCATAGGTCGCCTGAATCACATTGCCGCCGATTTGCTTTTCCACTGTGAGGTTGAATTGCTCCAGGTAGCTGGGACGAAAATTGACATCCAGCGTATCTGCAACCTGGCCACTCGGATTGGTAGCGCTTGATGGTGTGGGCAGCGGCGGGCCCTGCTGGAACCGGGTGATGTTGTTTGGGCAGCTTCCGTTCTGGCATAGAACCGATGAAACGAAGGGCTGGTTCTTGAGAGAGGCGTTTGATGTGTAGTTTTCCGGCACGAAGGACAATCCGAAACCACCGCGGACTACCCAGCCGGGAAGGAACGTATACGCGAATCCGACGCGCGGAGCCACATTCGTCCACGTAGTATGCAGCCCGGCGTAGTTGTTCACCCCGTTCTCGCCGGCGACGATGATGGTTCCAGTGGCAGGATTGAAGTTGGATAGAGCATTGTTCACTTCGGTAAACGGTGTGAAGATGTCGTAACGAACTCCAAGGTTGAGTGTCAGCTTGCTCGAAGCATGCCAATCATCCTGGATGTATACGCTCGGCTCCCATGACCGGTAATGCGGGGGTGTCAGGCTGTTGGATCTCTGAAGCTGCTGGAAGTTGCCCTGCAGAAGTGCGGCGAGGCCGGTAGGATCAGTCGTGTCGGTTGCCGGATTAACAATCGGATTGAAGCTCCATGAGCCGATGCCGTAATTGTTCTGTTGGTTGAATGCCTGCCGGCGGATCAGCGCGGCGCCAATCTTGATGTTCTGGGCTCCGTGATTGATGGTGACGGCACCCTGGTATTGAAAGGTGTTGTCGACATCGAGGATCGGTAGGAAGTTTCCATCACCCAGGTCGGCAAGTCCGCTGACGCTTGCCGGGGAAAGACCAGAAGTGAGTGGATTGAGATTGACATTCGGCTGCCCGAAGGCCAGATTCACCGCCTCTCCGTAGTTCAGCGGGAATGACTGGTTGTTGATACGTGTATAGCCGAAGGCCAGCTGCAGAAGAACATTTGAAGTGAAAGTGTGAATGTAATTGATCTGCGCGCTCTGTGCATCGTCCTTGGCGTTGCCGTAATACTGGTAGATGCTGCCTCCGGGCGCGATGCTCAGGCCGGCTTCGTTCACCACAGGCAACTGTCCGGAGAATGTCGACGGTACGCGGTTGAAGGTGTAGCGACCATACAGAAGATCTTTCTGGTCGATCTGTTCATCGACGCGACCATCCACAGTATCCGAGTTCAGCGTCTTCACGGGTGAACTGACAAAGGATTGGGAGACACCATTGGTGGTAGACGGCCCATTCGGTTGCGGGTAAAGCAGCGCGTATTGCAATCCGACCGGATCGATGGGGCCATGCGCGAGTGCGGCAGGATTGGTTCGCAGCAGATTGTACTGCGCCAACGTAGGCACCTGGCTGGTGACGGGGTTTTGTCCCTGGACCAGACGTAGACCCTCGTAGTCGGCGAAGAAAAAGGTCTTGTTGCGGATAATAGGACCGCCAATCGATCCGCCAAACTGATTCTGGCGCAATTCTGGCTTGGGATTGTTCGCGCCAAACTGGAAGGGGCTGGCGTCCAGCACGTCATTGCGAAAAAACTCGTACGCCGAACCATGAAATTGATTCGAGCCCGATTTGGTGATGATGTTGATAACGCCGCCCGCAGTCCGGCCTACCTCGGCGGTGTAATTGTTTGTCTGAACGTTGATCTCCTTGATCGCTTCAACGGAGGGCCGCACTCCGATGGTGCCGATGATACGTTCGTTGTTATCCAGGCCGTCCACTAACTCATCGTTAATGACATCGGATTGTCCATTTACCGAGATAGCCGATGTTTGCCGACGGTCGTCGGGGCGCGCGCCACTGTTCAGGCCATTCGGTGGCCCTTCATTGGCGCCAGGAGTGATTTGCGCCAGATTAATGTAGTTGCGGCCATTCAATGGAAGGTCCTGCACAGCCTTTTCGGTCACGGTTGACGTCAACACCGAACTATCGGCTTGCAATGCAGGTTCTTGTGCCGTCACCTGCACTGTTTCTGTGGTTACGCCTGTTTCCAGCCTGGCGTCTTCTCTCGCGCGGTCGCTGGCTGCCAGGGCCACGGCGGGAACGACGAACGTCTTGAACCCGTCACTTTCGACCTTGACCGAGTAGGAGCCGGGATTCAGAAGCGTGAAGGTGTAGTCACCGGCAGCGGTGGTTGTGGCGATGCGTACTTCCCCGGTGCCCAGATTTGTAAGCGTCACCTTGGCATTAGGGAGAATTGCGCCCGAACTGTCAGTAACGGTGCCCGTGATGTCGGCAGTTGTGCTCTGCGCTATTGCGAGCGGTGCTGCGAACAGGCAGGCGGCCAGCACGCAAACGCCAAGCCCTCTCCCCAGAAGATACACAGCAATCTGTCGCAAACGGGAATGCCTTACGACGCGTTTCGTTGTATGCATGATAATGACCGCTCTCCTCAATACATCGTGGATAAATAGGCGTGCGATCGCTGCGGCGAGCCTCAGCGGTCGTATAGGAAGACACTTTATGATTGGTGAATCAGGACAGATGCCTACCCAATCTGGGAAGCAAATCTCAATGAGACTTGCCCGCTCGAACTTGCTAGCTTGGCACGTTTTAATGAAAGAATTTTAGACGCATTCGCCGACAGCTCCTTAACCAACTAGTCATTAACTCATGGTTAAATAGCAGTTGCCAAAAAGCATTTTTGATCTGATGGAAACAAGCTACTTATTACAGTGCTAAACCGTTTATTTGCAGCATGATAGGGGGTCACCGTGGACAATGGTGAGCTGGGATGGTCGTCCCTACCGCGACCGAAGTAATAGCCATTTGTCAGACCACGCTCGAGCCGGCCGAGTGAATTCAGTGGTCGAATTTAGCGGTCAGACCGGGACTGTCACTTAGGGGGAGATAAGGGGACAGCATTGGACAGCATACCTATTGCAGTAGATTTGAGGCAATTTCCACACTCGTGGTCCAGATCAAGTCATTCAAAGACAAACATTGGGATATCCGCGCAACAGAGGATATCAGTCGGAAGAGAAAGGGCATTGCAGCGGGCATTGCAGGGACAGCGGAACAACCACCATCGCGGCAGCGGGCGTTGTGATTTAAAAGTTGCAATTGTGATTGCTCCGGTCTGTCCCTTTAGTTGGCGTCGTTTTCTTCTGGAGAGCGATGCGGACCGCCGAGTCTACTTGGGGAAGCGCGGGACAAACGGGACGTTATCTATGCTATGCAGGCATAACAACTGAGTAAGCGTTCCGTCTGTTTGAATGTATACGTCTGTTTGAATGTATAGGTCTATAGGCACAGCAGGCAGAATTAGTCGCCCAATGAGAAAGGGTTCTTCTCAAG
>DASRRN010000485.1:0-9123 GCA_035695685.1 Acidobacteriaceae bacterium
CCTACGCGGAGCTGGGCGCCATGATGCCGCGGGCCGGCGGCGAGTATGTCTTTCTGCGTAACGCGTACGGCGACCTGCCCGCATTTCTCTATATGTGGACCTGGTTCGCGGTCGCCAAGCCGGCATCCATTGCCAGTGTCACTACCGGCCTGGCTCGTGTCATGGGGGTTTTCCCTGCATTCGCGTGGCTCGACGGCGTGGCATTGCGAGCTCCGCTGTTGATCACGTGGTCACAGATTTTCGCCATCTTCGCTTGCTGGCTTATCACCGGACTCAACTACCTGGGCATCAAGAAGGCGGGCGATTTTCAGCTCTTCTTCACCTGGCTTAAGGTCGTTCTGGTTGTGGCGATCACCGGCTTCTGTTTTGCCAGTCCTCAGGGTAGTGTGAGCAATTTTCTTACTACTTTTCCCGGCGCTCAAGGCGGTTTCGCAGGGTTCATGGTGGCCCTGATTGCGTCCCTGTGGGCTTATGACGGCTGGAATGATCTCACCATGGTAGCGGGCGAAGTGAGGCGCCCGGAGCGGAGCCTCCCTATCGCGTTGATCGCTGGAGTGGGCGTCGTCGGGGTGCTGTACATGGCCACCAACGCGGCTGTTCAGTACATCCTGCCGGCGGCGAGCATCGCCGGTTCGGCTCGGCCGGCGGCGGTTGCCATGTCGGTCGTATCCGGCCATTGGGGAGCATCTCTGGTTTCCGTCGCTATGGCGCTCAGTATTCTTGTGGGGCTCAATGGCACCACCATGTCCGGCGCCCGCGTGCCATTTGCCGCGGCGCGTGACCGGCTTTTTCCGGCATGGATGGCACATATCCACCCCCGTTTTCAAAGTCCTTCTACTGCACTGGTGGCGCAGGGGTTGTTGAGCACAGTCCTGCTGCTATTGGTGGGACGTTTTCAGCAGTTGTTTGAACTTGCGATTTTTGCCGAGTGGCTCTTCTACCTGCTTACCACCACGACGATCTTTGTTTATCGGCGACGCACGCCTGCAGCAGAGCGGCCTTTCCGGAGCTGGGGTTATCCGGTCCTGCCGGTGCTTTTCATTCTGGCCGCTGCTGTTTTGCTCTATTACTCGTTTGCCAGCAACCTGCGCAGCTCGATGTTGGGAATGCTCATCATCCTCGCCGGCATACCCCTTTATCTTGGTATCCGTGGGAGATACTCGAGGTAAAGGCTTTAGAGGTTGCGTGAGAACTCGCTTTTTGAAGGGTACGGGCTTCAGCTCGTACATTACCCAACATAGGACGGGCTTTAGCCCCTGAGGGCATCTCTTGTGCTCGCTTGAGCAGCCCTCAGCGGCTGAAGCCGATTCATTTTGACTGCTAAACGTACGGCCTAAAGGCCGTACCCTTCAAAAAGTAGTTCTCACACACCCTCTTTAGCCCCTGAGGGTAGCGACTCCTCGCCGAAAGAATGATTTTCGACAGAGTGCAGCGCAGCCAGCAGGGGACCAGCTGTTTTTCGTTCTATCCTCTAGCTGGCGATGGCAAAGATTCAAATCACAAAAACAGAGCTGGTCTGGCCTGGCAAGTACCGTGAGGACGGAATGCTTGCGGAAGCCCCACGAGCTAACCTGCCTTTTCAAACATTGGAAGTCTTCGGACCCGAGGCGGCATGGCGCAACAAACTCATATGGGGCGACAACCTGCTCGTAATGGGCTCGCTGCTGGAAGAATTCGCAGGAAAGATCGACCTGATCTATATCGACCCGCCGTTTGCCACTGGAGCGGATTTCGCCTTCCCAGCCGCAATTGGGCAGCAGGAAATGGCTTACCGGGATACCTGGAATGTCAGCACTGGCTCCTATCTGGCCATGATGGCGGAACGTTTGCGATTGATCGGGGATCTGCTATCGCCCACCGGGAGCTTGTTTCTGCATTGCGACTGGCACGTGAGTCACCTGCTTCGAGCGATCGCCGATGAAGTGTTCGGCGCCGGCAATTTTCTCAACGAAATCGTGTGGTACTACTACAACAAATTTCAAGGCAACGTGAAACGCTTTGCGTCCAATCACGATGTTGTGCTCTGGTACCGCAAGAGCGCGTCCTACCAGTTCAATCAGCAAATTGAAAAGCGGGCTGAAGGGAAAGTAAAGCAACTCGTTCGCATATGGGATAAAGACAAGGCCGCCATTGTCAACGCCAAGGGTCTGGATGGGAAGGTCATGTATCGCGAGACCGATCAGCGAACGGTAGACGACGTGTGGCGCATCTCCATGTTGCAACCTGCGGATCGCACGGAAAATTGCGGCTTTCCCACGCAAAAACCCGAGGCTCTGTTGCAGCGGATCCTGGAAACCGCCTCCTCTCCGGGCGATCTCGTAGCCGATTTTTTCTGCGGTTCCGGCACCATGCTTTCGGTGGCCGAAAAACTCAATCGCCGCTGGATTGGTTGTGACCTCGGCCGCTGGGGTATTCACACCACACGCAAGCGTTTGCTTGGCATCAAGCCCTGCAGGCCTTTTGCCTTATTGAACCTGGGCAAGTACGAACGGCAATACTGGCGGAGCGTGAACTTCAACCTCCCGTGTGAGTATGTCGCATTCATACTGAAGCTCTATGGCGCCGAACCGGCTAACGGCCTCGCCCACATTGACGGTAAGAAGAGCGACGCGCTGGTGCGCGTTGGAGCGGTGGATCTGCCGATCACCACCGCAGAGGTCGACGCCGCGGTGGACGAGTGCGCAAAGTTGAAGCAACGAGAATTGCATATTCTCGGTTGGGATTGGGACACCCGGCGCTGCGACGTGCTGACCGAGACGGCCGGAAACAAGGGGGTCAGGCTGCTGCTCTTGCAGATTCCGCGAGAGGTAATGGAGGCGCAGGCTACCCAAAAAGCGGATGTGCGCTTCTTCTCACTGGCCTACCTGGAAGCCGAGATCGGGCAACCGGGCGATCTTACCGCGCGGGTAACCCTCAAGAACTTCGTGATTCTAAATACCGAACTGGTCGCCGGAGATGTGCGCGGTGACTGGTCAGACTACATTGACTACTGGGCCGTCGACTGGGATTCTCGAAGCGATACCTTCGTCGAAGGCTGGGCAGCATACCGCACCCGCAAAGAGAGAAAGCTGCCGCTCGTCTCCGGCTGCTACGCGTACGACGAGTCCGGCAGGCGCCGCATCCTCGTGCGCGTGATTGATATTTTCGGCAACGAAACCAGGCAAGGGTTCGATGTGGAAGTCAGCTAACTTCAAAGACAGAGATCAACAACCGTAATGGCGCCCCTCTTCCTGTCGCAATTCCCACGGGTAGGTCTGCAGAGGCGTAAACGTGCGTTGGAAGAAGGCATCGTCGACCACGTAGGTTTCGCCGTTCTCGCCCCTCACAATCCAATCGCCCTTCGACACATCGCAGAAACCGGTATCGGTCGCAATTGTTTTGGCATGTTCGCACTGCGTGGCATCTACGACCAGCGGCCGTAGCGTACGGAATGTACTCATTGGGTCCTCCATGGCGCCCCGGCGGTTTCACAGTGTGCGTAAACCTCGGAGCGAAAGGACTTACGTGGTCTTCTCCAAAGAAAACCACACCTCGCACTCTCTGAGACGACGCGATAGCTGTAAAACCGTCTCATCGCCAATATCTCTATGAGAGAACCTTTTCCGTAAGGAATGCGATGTGGAGTTGTTAGGAATTTGTAAAGGCTGAACTAAAACCCATAGTTCTTCTTCCGGAGCGCATTCTTGTATTGGTCGCGGGCCTTTTTTGCCTTGGCTTCGGCATCATGGGCGGTAAAACCAGCCGCATCCCACTTCTCCATCTCAACCATGGAGTGATCGTCATTTGCCAGAGCCTCTTCGGCTTTAATTGCAGTCACCCAGCCGTCTATGGACTGCCTGTAATTGCTCAGAAGTTTGTCGAAGTCGGAAACTTGCATCGTGCAGTGAATCTATGGCAGAGCCCAACCGGCGTCAATGGAGCAAGCCTTCGATTCATGAAAGATTGACACACCCAACCAGACTCGGTAACGACCCTGCCACCATACCTGCCGTTCCCGCCGCCCGGCAAATCAGCTGCTCATGAAGAAGAGTTTGAGAAAGAATGTTTGTTTGCAGGGTAGTCAACAGCCCGGCTATCCATTGCACTGCAGCCCCCGGACTCCCTTACCCCTGAGCACAAACCCAGGTGCCCATAAGAGCTAGAATCCACTTGCCAATTGTTGGTTTACCCCTTGGTAACCCTAGATCGCCAGCCCGATTGCACCGCGAGAAATGCAATTCCAATTCGGAGATTCCGGGAAGTCAACAGTTTTGATGAGCCGGAACAGATATTCACCCTTTGCGGTATCAGGTGGTGTATCTTTTCTCACACGAAAGCTGTGGACCAGAGGGACGTCGCAGAACAAGGTACGACCTGACCGGCAAGTGTGACCAATCTCGGGGTTCTAAGTGCGCGTGGGCCAATTTATAGAGGTAATGTTGCACTCAAATTCGTGGTTGCCGCAGGTCTCGAAGTTTCTCGAAGAGGCGTCCCGCTGTGAAGCCTGTTATTTGTTTGTCCGCTCTCCTTGCCGTCGGCCTATCCTGCCAGTGCTCAGTTAGCTGGGCTCAGACAGGCAGCACGGTTCGCCCAACCCCTTCCCGGCCGGTGGCGTCGCCCGCAAAGTCTTCCCACTCCGTAAGCCACGCCGCTGCCCCAGACAACACCGCGATCATTCCCGGGCCACTCCGCTCTTTCCTGCGCATGGCCGGCATCAGCCAGCAGATATCTGCCGGCGACGTATTGCCTCTGGTGGCCCGCAATGCTTACTCGACCGGATATCTGAACGGCGTGCCAACGGAGTATTTGCGCTTACTCGACCGTTATCTTCATCAGGCGAGGGAGCTGCAGATGCTTGCCGGGTCGAGCGGCACCATTCGCGTTGCCAACTGTGAGGAGGCGGCGCCCTTATTGAGTATTCTCGGTTATCACGCCCGCCCCGCCTGTGGGCAAAAGGGCTCCACCCTCATGACTGCAGACGCAGAACGTGCCTTCCTCACCACGGATTCTGGTTTCCCGCTGACTGCCCTGGAAGAGGCGCTCGAGAAAGGGGAAACCTTTACCTACGCTTTTCCCGAGTCCCGCGTTCCCGTGCTGTTCAACGAAAACGAGTGGAAGTCGCTCAGTAGCGCAAAAAGCAGAGGCGCGCAGACGCTGGTGGATATCCTGCTACACGAGCCTGCCGTCGACCGCCTGTATTGGGCCCTTGCCAACACCGATGCCGAAACCAGGACCGCGTTGGAACGCTCTCCCGGGCTGGGGAGACTTCTGCCCTATGGCCCGGTTCTTGATTTTTATGGAACGCAAATCTACATTCGTGGTGGCCGGGTCGTCGTGCCTGGGGGAAGTGCTGCCGAAGCTGGCTGGAGGGACCTCGTCGGCGCCAGCCCCAGGTCGCCTGGAGATTTTGTCCTTCGTTTGGTTGATACGGATAATGGTTGGTTGGCGGTCTATTTCGACACCATATCGCGGGTGAATACGACCCAGCAGGCGTACTTAACCACATCTCCGCGTCTGCGCCGTCTGTACGAGGCTTTTCGAGAGCCCGAGCCTAAGGCGTTTCCTGCCAGGGCGGTATTCCGCAAGGCTCCTGCATTATTGATGCTGTTTACCCGCCTGCAGTGGGGACCGGATGGCGAACCGCGTATCCCTGGCAACCTGGACGTCTGGAAACAGGTTCTGGCGGAAAAATCTGAACCAAAAATCGCCCACGACTGGGGCAGGCACGCGCGTGGCTGGAAACGACCTGAGCAGTTGCTGGAGGCCATGGCCGCGTTGTCTCGAGCCGATACCGATCTGGGTCCGCTGCAAATCTACCTCATGCTCAATGAGGTAGATAGCCGGCGTGCTTGGGAGAAGCGCCTCACTCCCGAAACCGTCCTCTTGCTGGCCAGCAAGTTCTCCCAGTTCAGTAACTGGTACCTCGTGTTCTCAGAATTTCCTGACCTCGACGATACGTCGATCGCGCGTTTTGTGAAGGTGGCCGACGCAGTAGACGGAATCTCCAACCACAGCCTGCGCGGAAATGCCATGGGCATGTTTCAGGCCAACCTGGGGATCTGGCAAATTCTCGCTCGCCAGGGAGAGATCCGCAACGCCGATTTGAACCAGTCCTGGCAGCAGGCGATCGCACCCTTCGCTGCCGTCGATTCCCTTCCCCACCTATTCGATGCCGGCCAGACCTCGCTGAAAACTGTAATGCTGGCGGCGAGCGGCAAACCAGATCTCTCCCAGGGTGAGCTAATTGAGCTGTTGGCAGGACCTCCTCAAGAGTCCCCCGAGGGCCGGCGCATACGCGAGGAGATAGCCGCCAGAATGCGGTCGGTGCTCGAGGACCAACGCCTGGTTTCCCTCGATACTCTGTTTTCCCTCGGCGACGGCCTCAACAAGATGGCGGGGGGAGCACCGGCGGGCAGCACCATGCTCCCGCTGGCCAGCGAACTTCGGGAATTTGAGCTGCCCCGGCCCATCTTCACCGAGAGTGAGAAGACCGAGTGGGCGCCCGGGGTCTACGCCAACCGTCATGCAGAATTGCAAGTGCATGTGGATATCACCAAAGTGATCAAGACACCCGGCTCGCGGCCTCAATTGGAAGCAGCCCGGGGGCAACTCACTCCGTTTCTCAGGGATGCGCTGGTCGGTCTGAATTATGCATACTATGAGCCGCCCGGTGCCCAGCTCCTGCACAACAATCCGTTGTTTGTCCGTTCCCACGACTTCTCAGGAGAAACCATCATGGGCGTAACCCAACTCTGGCAGGCTCCTGAATTGTTCAACCAGGGGTCCCCGGCCGGCGGCGGCGCCTATCTGGTTGGCTCGCTAGCGGAGTTGCCTTATGTGCTCGCGAGCACAGAGGAAGACTTCATCGCTCCGAAAAACGTACAGGCATTGATCTGGAAAGAAGTAACGGCCGACCTGCTGGTCAGTGCAACCCTGCCCCGATGGTGGAATGTGACCAAAAACGAACTCCACGCCGCAGCGCTTTATCAGCGCGCCGGAGAGGATCTTGTAACCGCGGCGGTGGCAAACCAGGAACTGCGCGGCCGGGTGATCGAAATTCTCTCCGGACGCCTCAACCCGCAGCGGCTGGGACAAGTAGAGGAAGCCTTGCAGTCCGGCGACCTGGACGCCAGCCTCTCGCCCTTAACCCCGGCAGACACCTTTCATCTGTCGGCCGAGTTCCGCCACAAATATCCCCAGGAAACCGCATCCTGGGGGACGGCTGGCGGGGAATTGGATGCGCTCATCCGTCAATCTCCGACGGAGGTCAATTTGCAGCGCCTCTCCCAGGACTTCGGCACTCCTCATCCCGTGCTCGCGCAGAACTACAAGTGCGAGCTCCTGAACGTGCAACCGTTCCCGGCTTTCGGCGGAAATTCCAGCCGCTTGCTGGGTGAGTCGTGGGACTCAACCAATCTGTATTGGGCGCGGCTGGCGGATGAGAAAGGGTACTCGCCGGTTATGCTCAATCGCCTGGTTCCCGAGTTGACCCGGCGCATGGTCGCGAATATTTTCGCCACCGACATTGAGGATTGGCCGGCCCTCACGCGTGCCATGCGAGAAACCGGCGAAGAGTTCAGGCAGGGCAAGATTGCCCCGCCACCAGTGACCGAGGCTTCCTCCTCCACTCCGGAAAGTGGTGTGCAGTTGGAACAGTCTCAAACACGCTCTGCGTCGGCCGGTCAAAAATAACGGGATACAGGACACATGATGATGGCAAAACGACACCTTCTTATCCTTCCAACTTTAGTCACTATCTTTTTCGTGGGCGACCGCTTTACCGGGGCCCAGGATGATTCGGCGAACATTCGTGTGAACGTCGATCTGGTGCAGCTAAACGTCGCCGTGACTGATAGCAAGGGAAACTACATTTCCGGCCTCGGCCCGGAGAACTTCGCCATTTCCGAGGACAAGATCTCGGAGAGGATCGCGACCTTTGAGGAAGGCAACGAGCCGGCTCGACAGGTGCTTCAGCCGGCGCCGAATGCTGCTCCCGGCAAACCGGCCGCGCCCGGCTCGCCATCGACCGTGAAAACGAATGCGCCGGTAGTGGCGGCGAAAGCTGTTGTCAAGACCAACCCCGGAGCGGTTGGGGAAGATGTTGCCACCCTGCCCACGCAGGTTACCGGTGCCAACGTGTTTGTCCTCTTCGACACCAGCAACTATATGTATCGGGGCTTTGTGTTTGCGCAGGACGCCATCACCGACTTTGTCCGTTCCCTCGAGGGTGCGAACAAGGTGGCCTTTTACTCCTACAGTCGTGACCTTTCACGCAATTCGGCGCTTACTGCCGATCGTTCGCAGGTGCTCCGCGGGGTGCGTAGCACCGTCGCCGGCGACGATGCCGCGCTTTACAACTGTTTGCTGCTGACAGTAGAGGACGCTGCCAGATACACCGGACGCAAGGTGGTGGTGGTTTTCTCCAACGGTCCGGACAACGCCAGCCTGGTGCCGCCCGAAGATGTGGCCGAACTGGCTCAGTCCACGGGCACGATCATCTACATGATCAGCACTCGTGAGGCACAGCTGGAACCGATCTCGACTGCAGTTTTTGAGCGCATGAGTAAGGCGACCGGTGGGAAGGCCTATTTCGCCCGCAGCTGGGGCGACGAAAAAAAGGCTTTCGCGTTTATCCAGGAGGACCTGGCCCATCTCTACGCGCTTAGCTACTACCCCCAGCCCAATGCCAGCACAGGTTGGCGCACGATCACGGTCAAACTCGTAGGCAAGGATCTGCAAAAATACCACGTGCGTACCCGCGCCGGATACCGCGTGCAGCAGGCCCATGCGGCGGCCAATAACTCCGCCGAATTGGAACCGGCCGCCGTTCCCAAGTAACGGTTGGTACAGGCGTTACACCTTGGGACAAATCCCGGATGCAGGGCACGGCTTCGGCCGCACCCCGCTCGGCGTTAGTCGGGCCGTAAAAGATGGAAAAAGAATTGGGCTTTAGGGCGTGCCGTGGAGGGACCTGCTGTTTCTCTTCCAGTTCTCACACACCCTCTAAACAGGCTGCGGAAAAACCGAATTCTTTGAAGGGGACGGCCTTCAGGCCGTCCGTAAGTGATTGAAAATCTGTTCGGCTTTAGCCGCTGAGGGGACGGGTTTCGCCCCCTGTTCGACCTTTTTCCGCAGCCTGTAAAG
>DASRRN010000486.1:0-9217 GCA_035695685.1 Acidobacteriaceae bacterium
GGCCGCATTGTTGTGTTGGGCGATAGAAATGAGAGTCGGATTTGGCTGTCCGATTCTCCCGCAGCCGAATCCAATCTTGCCACGCTAAGGGACAACCCATGAGGGATACAATCAAAGGAAAAATCAAAGGAACCATAGCCATGCTGGCCTTGCTGCCGTTGCTGACGGTGCTCCAGCCGGGCTTCGCAGCCTCTTTCCTGCAGACGGACTTGCCAGCGCAGAATGAGCCCGCCAATGACGCAAAGGTGAAGAGCAAGGTTGTCTACGTGTGCGCATGCCTGAAAAATAAATCCTGCTCCTGCATGACCGAGGCTAAGACCGAGGGCCCGTGCTCCTGCGGGACCGAAGGCGGGCCGCCCATGAAGGAGGTACCGAAAAATAGCGCCTGGGCTAAGGCGAACCGCGACTCGCTTGCGAACTAGGCCGTCGCCCAAAAAGCGTTGTCAATCGTAGCTGCCAGCTTGCCTTTGGAGGCGTGCATGAAACGAACTACCTTATGGGGCTTGGCCCTCGTAACGGTCCTTGCTTGTATTCCAGCATCAGCGCAAACCGTTACCGGCGCCATCCGCGGCATTGTTACCGATTCCACCGGAGCCGTCATACCCGGCGCGACGGTAACTGCGACCAACGTGGCGACTGCTGTACTCTCCGGCACAAAAACAAATCAGGCTGGAGAATACTCAATCCGCTTCCTGCAAGTCGGTACATACAAGCTGACCGTCGAAGCGCCCGGCTTCAAAACCTCCGGCTATGGTCCATTCGCTCTTGAAATCGACCAGACCGCAAAAATCGACATTCCCCTCAGCGTCGGGGAGGCCACCACTACCGTGAGTGTCTCCGATCAGGGGCAGCCGATCCTGAACACGGAAAGCGCCACTCTCGGGGAAACTTTCACTGAAAACACCATTAACAGTGTCCCGTTGAATGGCCGCGATTTTTCTCAATTGGCCGTCTATACTCCCGGAGCGGTGTCAACTGGCTTCAACCAGTACGGCACCATGAACTCGACGGAACGCGCCACTTCGGCGAGCGATGAGGTCGACGTCAACGGCAACCGCCAGCAGTCCAATAATTATTTGCTCGACGGCCAAGAAATTAACGAAAACCTTAACAATACGATAGGTTACAATCCGAGTCCGGATTCACTGGCCCAGGTTCGTGTGATCGCCTCCAACGCCAATGCCGAATTCGGCAACGTGAACGGCGGCACGGTGTTGGCTGTAACCAAGAGCGGCAGCAATCGGTTCCATGGCAGCGCCTTCGCATTCCTGCAAAATTACAATCTCAACGCAAACACCTGGGCTAACGACAACAACGTCATTGCTACCCCCAAGAACCCATTTACACAGACAATATTCGGTGGAACCTTCGGCGGGCCCATCATCAAGGACAAGCTCTTCTTTTTTGTCGATTACCAAGCCCTTCGTTTGCACACCAGCGGTCAAACGACAGCCAGCCAGGCTCCTCTGGCATTTCTCCAGGGCGACTTCTCAGCACTCAAATCCGTCCTCGGAATTCAGTTGTACGATACATCGACACTTGGTCCGGACGGTCAGCCGGTTCCATATCCAAACAATCAAGTTCCCGTCAACAACCCTATCGCTGCATACCTGGCCAGCAATCCAAAAGCCTATCCAGCGCCAAACAACCCAACCAGTGATCCGCTCGGCATCTTCAATAACTTCATTGGACCGTCGGGCTCGTTCAACAAGAATGACCAGGGAGACGCAAGGGTCGACTGGCATCTCCGTAGCGACGATGTGCTTATGTTCCGGTACTCACAGGGCTACGCGCGAGATGGAACGACCGCGGATCCAGTTCCAGTCCAGTTTCCAACCGCGAGCAACTACCCTGATTTCTTCTTCGATACCAGCTGGGTGCATACTTTTTCGGCCGGTGTTGTGAACCAGTTCACTGCAAATTACGGGCGCATTCGTTTCAACAGTGGCAATACGACAGATCCCAGCGGCATCTTCGGGTTGAATGGCAATAAGCTCGTTGGCATCCCCAGCAATGCCCAACAGACAGCTGGTTTCAGCCTGCAGTCTTTTAACGGTATAGAGAGTGGCCCTCCCTCTCCTGGCAATAATTATCCGAGCAGCTTCGGCGCCAACCCAACCCCGGAGATATTTATCGACAATGTTTTCGGATATTCGGATAATCTTACCTGGCAGCGTGGCCGTCATCTGCTGAAGTTTGGCGGCGAATTTCTCCGCTATCAACAGAACAGCTTTTATCCAGGCAATGATGGCGAATTGGGAAATTTCACATACACGGGCGCCTTTACCGCGGGCCCAAACGCAAGCACGCTCTACCCCTTCGCCGACTTTGTGACAGATCGTGTGTACGACGTGCAGATCGGCGCCGTAACTGGACGAACGGGACAGCGGCAATGGCGCGACAGTATCTTCGCCCAGGACGATTTCAAAGTAAGCCCAAAACTCACATTAAATCTCGGCCTTCGCTGGGAGTTCGACCAGCCTATTTATGAAGTCAATAATAAGATGGCAAACATCAATATGCAGACCAAGCAGATTGTATATGCCGGTGTGGACGGCAACAGCCGCGCACTCTACAACCCAACCTGGACGCAATTCGAGCCGCGCATCGGATTTGCTTTTCAACCAACACCGCGGACGGTCGTCCGTGGTGGTTATGGTATCTCAAGCTATTTGGAGGGCACTGGCGCCAATCTCCGCTTGACGCAGAACCCGCCTTTCCACAAAGACTTTGAGCAGACCGCGACCGTCCCAACCGTGGTCGGCGGTGCCTTTCGACCGGGCAGCTTCTTTCAGGCCTCGAATGGGTTCCCAACCACTCAGGTTCCGACAACCACGTTCTATGTATGGCCGCAGGATCTCAAACCGGCCATTACGCAGGAGTTCAGCTTAACCACAGAATATGAGGTCACCCGTTCATCCTCGTTTCAGGTGGGATACGTAGGTATCCTCGGCCATCACCTTACTGACCCGTACTGGGGGAACCAGTTGCCCTATCCTGGGGCTACGGCTCCTTATGCCAACATCGTAGGGCAGAGCGGCGTGATCAAGATTACTCAGACGGAGTCCGCGAGTAACTACAATGCCTTGCAGGCCGTTTTCAGGCAGCATCTTACCGCGGGGCTGGAATTGACTGCCAACTACACGTACTCCAAATCACTGACCGATGACATCGGTTTCTACGGCACGAGCAACATCGGCAATGCCCAGTTCTATCAGCAGGACGCCTACAACATGGCTGCGGAATGGGGACCCTCTGGTTTTGATACGCGTCATAACATCTCCGTGACCGGTGTGTATGAGCTCCCCTTTGGCCTCGGCAAGCGGTTCGGCTCTACCTGGAACTATTTTGTAAACGAGGCTCTCGGCGGCTGGAAGCTGAGCGGCTCTCAGGTGTATTATTCCGGCTTCCCCGTCACCGTCAGTTCTCCTCCCAACTACTCCAACCGGGTGTTTGCCTTTACCGGAGCTGCCCGGCCGGACCAGTACCACCCGCTCCATGCTGTCAATCGTTCCGTTCGGGCCTTTTTCGGAACCGAAGCACAGGGCAACGCTTGTCCTCCGGATAGCGACAACGGGACCTGTATCTTTGCCGCCCAGTCAGCAAACCACTTCGGTGATGTTCGTCCCTCCTCGCTTGGCGGCCCTAGTTTTCAGAACATCGACATGTCCGTTGAAAAGAGTTTCCCCGTCTGGCACGAACACAGCGTCAAATTTCGTGGCGACTTCTTCAACGCCTTTAACATCGCTTCCTACCAGCAGCCGGATAGCGGCGTGACCGACTCCAACTTTGGTCAGATTACCGGCGTCAACAGTAGCCCACGCACCATTCAGCTCTCGCTGAAGTATGCATTCTAATTAGTTCCATTTCGTTGGAGAAGTTCAGCCTGTTGGTGAACTTCTCCAATTTCTGTTGGCTCGAACTGCCCAGGCGTGCTGTCGACGGCGGCCGCTCACGAATGAGCGTCGGGGTATTCGCGCCAGCCGCTGTGCAAACTAACTCGAGGACAGAGGGGCCGTCAATCACTCCGCAATGATAATTGACTTAGAGATAACTTCCCGTCCCCCTCGTTTCTGTCCCGTTGGGTTCCAAGTGACGTTCCTATCATCCAAAAAGGCGCAGAATGCGTTAGAAAACCTACCATGCGCGAATGGACCTAAGGGTTCTGGACGAACCCGTGGTACACAGAGTTCGCGTCCTCGTGGTATCCCGTGATTGCCCCGAACAAGTTGAGGCTCTCTGGAGAAGTTCCGTTGAAGGAACCTGGTGTCGTGTCCGCGCCGGGTGCCTCGAACGTGGTGAAGTGGCCAAACGGATCACGCAGGAAGCCGTGGTACACAGAGTTCGCGTCAAGGTAGGATCCTGTAATCGCCCCGAACTCATTGAGGCTAGTGGGGAATGTGCCGTAGTAGGGTATGGTCGTGTTCGCGCCGGGAGCTTCGAACGTGGTGAAGTGGCCAAACGGATCGCGCAGGAAGCCGTGGAAAGTATTGTTCGCATCGTAATACTGTCCCGTGATCGCCACGGAACTATTGAGGCCTGAAAAACTTGCAAGGCCTTTTTCGGGGACGGATGGAAATGACCCTGGTGAAAACGAAGGCGATTGCAATCGTGACTTTTCGCCAGCCAGCTTACCGGGTGAAGGTGGTGGATGACGCACTGGCGACGTGAAACGGTGCCGTATATGATGGGTTCCGTTGCAGGCACGCGCTGACTAGCCCATGCCGAATGGCTCTGATCAAAAAGACTTTGAGGAGTGGCGCGAAGCGGCTGCACGCCGATATGTACCCGCTCTTTGGTAAAAGGCCAGAACGCGAAAACCACAAGGAGGTGGAAGTGAACGAACTTGAATCGATGTTGAGAGAGTTCAGCGGAGAAGCGGCGACGACAAGGAGAGTTCTGGATCGAGTTCCAACAGACAAACTCGCCTGGAGGCCGCATGAGCGATCCATGTCCCTGGGCCAATTGGCATTGCACATTGCAATGGTCCCCGCAGCCATAGCCAACATCACCAAACCAGATACCTTCGATGCCTCACAAAACAGGTTCATTCAGCCGACGCCGGCGAACATGGAGGAAGTACACTCTGCGTTTGAGCAGACCGTTCGCACCGTGGAGCAAACCCTCCAGCGGACCACGATCAACGATGCTCACGCCGAATGGCGTCTGATGTTTGGCGACAAGGAGCTGCAGTGCATGCCAAGAGTCAGCGTCTGGCGATCCCTTATGCTGAATCACTGGTATCACCACCGCGGCCAGCTTGCAGTCTATCTCCGGCTGCTCGACGTCCCGGTCCCCCCGATCTATGGTCCCAGTGCGGATGAAAATCCGTTCGCTGGAGAAGTAACTCCTGCGGCATGAAACTTTGTTCTTTAGGTAGGCTACAATTCGGATTGCGTATTACGCGGTAAAGGTAAAGCAAGTTCCTGAACAATCGATTGCCATCGTGCGCGGTCAGGCGACCATGGCGAATCTCCCCGTCAGGATCCGCGAATTGTTTGACCAGTTCTACGCGGGCTTCAAGGGCAAGGGAGGTCTCAACGTGGTCCTCTACCATGATCCTGGCGCCGCGGGTGAGTTTGAGATCGCATGCGGCGCTCAGGTCGAACAGGGCGGCAATTCCGTGACTCCCGGGGGCACTGTCGCCACCACGGTCTATATCGGTCCATACGATCAAATGAAACCTGCGCACGTAGCGATTCATTCCTGGGCTCGTGAAAACCGCCGGCGGCTCGCCGGGCCATCGTGGGAGATCTATGGACACTGGAGCGACGATCCCGCGAAGCTGCGAACGGATATCTTCTACCTACTGGAGTAGTCGCACGCGCCTGCAGGTGCCCGACTTGACGTTGGAGAGCAGCAGGACGCGGAGTTGCATGAAAGTGCACTCCTAGCAAACGAGGTGGCTATTATTTGAGTCTCATCTGGTCGTGGTTCTACAGCTGCAACGATCACTGTTTCGCAAAGTGCCAGCTCCGTCTGTTTGATGTCCACGAAATTCTTGTCCACGAAATGCCCCAAATAAAACAAAAGAGCTCAGTCCGTTCCGAATCGGGTGGATCTGGAGAAGATAAAATGGCGACGACAATGAACCTCCCATGTAGTCTCAATGGCGGCAGCAAATGAAACCGAAGGTTGAATACCCAGAACAGGCCGAGCGCACCGCAGATATCGTTGCAGCCTTGAGCACTATCGAAGCTTTGAACGGCCTGACCGAGGAGGAGTTCACCTGGCTTGCGGTCCATGGCAGGGAGAGGTTTGGCAAGGATGGAGATCTTATTTTTAGCCAGGGAACTCCCCCAGAACACCTGATGTTCATCCTGAAGGGCGATGTTCTGGTTCATCGCCATTCATCGAGCCCAGTCTCCGTCCTGATCGGACAGACGGGCCGAATTACAGGCAGGACCCCTTTCTCCCGTATCAAGGCATGGAACGCGGACGGGCGCTCATCCGGGGAGACGTGGATTCTAGAGCTGCATTACAGCCATTTCCCAGAACTCCTCACCGCGATACCGTCGATGACAGAGCGAGTTGTCCGACTGTTGCTAGACCGCAATCGAGAATACACGCGAGCTGAAGAGCAGATTGGTAAACTGGCGGCCCTCAACAGACTTGCCGCAAACCTCGCGCATGAACTAAACAACCCCGCTTCGGCTGTTAAAAGCGCCGCCTCGCACCTGCTGAGCGCCGCGCAGGGCCAACCCGAGCATGCTGCTTACCGGATTGGCATGGCCCTGGGAACAGAAGACCGCCTCAACGCCTATCTGGACTGGCTTTCCAGACTACGCTCTGCAGTGTCCCACTCTCGTCAGACCGGGAGTTGGAACGCTTCCGTTGATACCACATCGCTTGAAGATTCGTTGATGAGTTGGCTGGAAGAAAAAGCGTTTGCTGAGGCATGGAAACTCGCTCCAATTTTGGCTGAAGCCAATATCCAGCTCTCATTGCTTCAGGAACTCGAACTCCTCCTGCCGCCGGACACGCTGTGCCTTGCATTGATCGATGTTATGGGTGCTCTCGAACGGGAGGCTTCCGTGCTGTTGTTGAGCGAGGCGGCCGACAGAATCTTCCGTCTCGTCACGGCGGTGAAAGACTACTCCTACATGGATCGTGACCCCGTTCAGGATGTGAATATTGCGGAATCTCTCGACACCGTGCTCCAGCTTTTTCAGCCGAGACTCGCCGGCATCACGGTGAGACGTTGCTATAGTCCCGAGGTACCGTTGTTCAAAGCCTTCGGGAGCGAACTGAACCAGGCTTGGGCAGCGCTCATAGAAAATTCGCTCGACGCGATGGGCGATTCCGGCACGCTCACCCTGTCCTCCAAGTTGCATGGAAGAACGATCCTTGTCGAGATTGCTGATACCGGCCGCGGAATTCCCGCGGAGTGTGCGAGTCGGGTGTTCGAGCCCTTCTTTACAACAAAACCGTTCGGGACGGGACTGGGGCTGGGGCTCGATACCGTGCAACGAGTGATCCAGAAGCATTTTGGGGCTATCGCTTTCGACTCGAAGCCAAAGGAGACAAAGTTTCATGTGCGATTGCCTCTGGATCGCGCTGAGGTGTACTAGACATCTTCGCTCCACACTTGTTCCGCAACCACGACTGCACGAACTTCGATGGTAAACCCGGGGACGATGAGTGGTCCCAGGTTTCGGCGGAGAACGCTCTTCCGGCGTGATGGCAATGCCCGCATCTGCACAGGCTACTCCTGGGTGCTTGGTGCCGAAAAAAGCAGCGAATACGCGGCGTTGTAATTCTGAAAAGGAACCATGATCCATTGTTCCGCTTCACGCGGTTTTCCTGTCGGTGTTTCATAGCGGTAGTGAAGACCGACCACATGGGGTATTTGCGCTCTATCCAGTGCGACGCTCGGATCTCTCTTTTCAGATACGTCTTGAACGATGACGAGCCTCCGCCAACGCAGGAATGCAGAATCGTTGTTCCGTGAAATTCTCATTCGTATTCCCTCCATTAAACTTTGGTAATGCCTATGTGCTGTATCGGCACGAGCGACGAGATTCGAGAGGCTGAATTTTTGGTTAGGACTTCGGCCGAAAGGAAAAGTCTTTGGGCTGGGTTGATGAGGAAATTCGCATTCTGTCCCTGCGAACTAGCTCTGGGGCACCCAGGCATCTTCCTTGCAAAAAATGTGTCATCCCGCCTGTCCCGGCGTGCCGTGGGACCGGGGCGTACCCGGATTTCCTGCCACACAGCACTGGACAAAGCCGCGTGTGCGCCTTTCTCTTAAGGAAAGGCGCATGAGTTCAGCCAATGCGACCAAGGTCCACAGGAAATCCGGGGTAGCGAAGGAGGGACTTGCTGTTTCTCTCTTCCGTTCTCACGCAGACTCTTCAAGCCGGACCCTGATACAAATCCCGGCCCTCAGGCTCGACAGCCCCAACAGATGAATTCAGATGATTCCGGTAGGATCTCCTAAAAGCTCGAAAGCCCAGGGGACCAATGCCGACCAGGCTGATGGCATTTCTTCATCAAGCGATGCGCTGGGTGCGCTACGCCTACTTTATGCGATTCAGCCTGGGCCTTTGGTTCTTCGCGCCGATTCTTTGCTGGCTGAACACCTCCTCGGCCAGGACGCTGACCAGCGGCATCATGACCCCGGAAACATGCAGCAATATGCCTGTGTTGGGTTCTTTCTGGTGTCAGCCGGTTTTATTGCCTTGATCACGGCACGGGTTGTGTCTTATCTGGTTGTGGAGGAGCGTAGACGCGAGTGGATTCCCAGCATGGGGGACTTTTCGTCTGTTCCCCTACAGTCTGGACTGCACCCTTTTCGTCTGTCCCCTACAGCCCCCGAACTTTGGTCAGATTACTGGCGTCAACAGTAGCCTACGTACCATTCAGCTCTCGCTGAAGTATGCATTCTAACTAGGTCCATTTCGTTGGCGAAGTTCAGCTTGTTGGTGAACTTCGCCAATTTCCATTGGCTCGAACTGCGATCCCGATGCCGGTTGGAAACTGCGGCGGTACCGAAATAAGGCAGAGACCCGCAGAAGAGATTATTGACTCAATCCTGCCAGATCCGCCGGACACCGAACGTGTCTAGTCGCAAATCGGTGCTGAGGATTGGTATGTCACTCGCAAGCGCCTGGGCAGCGATCATACGATCGAAAGGATCACGATGCTCGGCGATGAGCCGACCGGCACGGAGCGCGTTCTCTCCATCGATCGCAAGCAGCGTATAGCCGGCGTGGTC
>DASRRN010000487.1:0-5516 GCA_035695685.1 Acidobacteriaceae bacterium
GATGTGGGGCACCCCTCAGTCCCTGGTTAGGACAGAGTCTTATAACAAAGCGGCTTTCGAGGAGACGTGTTGAGTAGACGGATCTTGCTGGCGGCGGTGCTGGTGGTTGCAGTATTGGTCCTCGGGGTATGGATCTTTTCCGCTCACCACAGGAAGCCGATCACTGATTTGGGTATCACGATGCCACTCAATGAGGCGGGGGGCGGTCCGGTTTCCGCTGAGGCGTACGAGGTTTATTCCGCACTCTACCAGGCTCCGATGCACGAACCGCTGGCATTTTCTGCGGAGTCGTTCACAGATATTCCGCAGGTGAATGGCAATTGCCTCAGGCCCGCGACCCCGCGGGAACAAGAGATGACCGCGGCTTTCGTCGCAGCCAATCGGCAGAACCATCGCTGGGAGCAGAAGTTCTCCATCCCCCAAGGTTATCGGCTGCTGCCGCGGAACAAGGTGGCGCAAGCGCAGATTTGCCTGGCAACCCACGATCGCGAAAGCGCAGCGTGCGAAGACTATAAGCAGCTAAGGTATGTGCGGCTTCTGGGAGTTCCAGGATTCGACCACGCGCACACACGGGCACTGGTGTCGGTGATCAAGAGCTGCGGGCGCCTTTGCGGAAGCGGCGGGATCTTCGCGGTCGAGAAAACGGGCGGCACGTGGCAGCGATCCCAGTTGACCGATTTTACTCAGGACTGCAGCTGGATCTACTAAGCAACTTTCACTCCGACAGAATAGGTTCCTTCACATCCTCTGTCGCCGGTCCCAGCGACTTGTGGCGTTCAAGAAAGCGAACACAGGCATTCCAGCGCAGAATAGGGTCATCGTTGCCGGCCGGCCGTACGCGCTCCGCCTCTTCGAATAGGCCCATCGCCTTGACGATCCACTCATACACCCGCCCGCTGGACCCTGGCCTGCCGGCGTCATGGAATGCCTTCGCGCGCCGTTCCCAGGCAATCCCGGCGTAGTAGAAGCGATCATAGACAGATTCCAGACCGGCAGTCTCTGCGATTGCACTGGCAAAGGCCCTATCGTCTCGAGGGAGCTCGTCCGTCAGAGCCAGAATCAGGCTGATGCGCGCCTCCCGGTTTGCTGGGGCAATTTCGAGGATATCCCGGCAGATGCTCTCGGCTTCGGTGGGCTCGTTCAGCAAGCGATAGCGTTCGGCCTTTGCCAGAGCGCCGTCAAGGCTGTCTCGAGAAATAGGTTTGAGCGTGAACATAGGACCCTCCTTGTTCGTTAGAGGATGTTAAACAGCTGCTTCAAAGGATCGAAAAACCGATCCACCACCCGCTCCTTGAGCGGAATGATCGCATTCTCAGTAATGGTGATCGACTCCGGGCACACCTTCCGGCAGCAGGTCGTGATGTTGCAGTAACCGATACTGTGCTTTTTCCTCAAATCGTCGACACGATCTTCAGTATCGAGAGGGTGCATTTCCAGCGCCGCTGCGTAAACCAGCAGACGGGGGCCAATAAACTCGTCCTCTTTGTGATGCTCGCGCAAGACGTGACACACATCCTGGCAAAGGAAACACTCGATGCACTTGCGAAACTCCTGCACGCGCTCGACGTCGGCTTGCTGCATGCGCCAGGTTCCATCCGGCAAATCGGGAGAGCGTGGCCTGAATGGCTTGATTGTCTTCTTGGCGCGAAAGTTCCAGGAGACGTCGGTGACGAGGTCGCGGATCAACGGGAAAGTGTGCATCGGCTCCAGGATGACCGGCATGTTCAGGTTGAGTGTGCTCAACCGCGTCATACACATGAGCTTGGGCATTCCGTTGATTTCCGCTGAGCACGAGCCGCACTTGCCCGCCTTGCAATTCCATCGCAGCGCAAGATCGGGCGCCTGCTGAGCCTGGATCCGGTGCACGGCGTCCAGGACCACCATGCCCTCTTCCACCGGCGTAACGTAGTCCTCGAAGCGGCCGGCCGCAGGATCTCCGCGCCAGATACGAAACATCGCCTCCATTGATTTCCCCCCTATGTCATTCGCGAATGCGTCTCCCTATTTCATTTCCTGAATCACTGCTTGCAACTCATTGGGCAGCGGGGGAAGAGCGCGCTTCTCCACCAGCATTTCGCCATCCGGTCCGCACTTGACGACAATGTTCTGCTTGCCCCATTCGGTATCCTTGTTAGGAAAATCCTCCCGAAATTGCGCCCCTCGGCTCTCTTTGCGAAGCAGCGCGGCGCGAGTGATTGCCTCCGACACCAGCAGCAGGCTACCAAGATCGATGGCCGTGTGCCATCCGTTGTTATATTGCCGATGGCCGGTGATCCCCACCTGGCCGGCTCGCGTCCGCAGTTCCATAATTTTTTGCAGTGCCTGTTGCATTTCATGTTCGGTACGAACAATGCCCACCAGGTCCTGCATGGCTTCCTGGAGATCGTATTGAATCCGGTATGGATTCTCCCCCGAAGCACCGTGGTCGAAGGCCGCGAGAGAAGCCTTGGCCGTTGCCTGGAGTTCGCCCTCGTCAATGGTAGCGGCCGACACATTATTTTTGGCGAATTCCGCCGCGAACCGGCCGGCTCGCCTCCCGAAGACCACCAGGTCCGACAGCGAATTGCCACCCAGCCGATTGGCGCCGTGCAGGCCTGCCGCCGCTTCTCCCGCAGCAAACAACCCTGGCACGCTGGACATCTGCGAATCGCCATCGACGCGGATGCCGCCCATCATGTAATGCGTCGTGGGCCCCACCTCCATCGGTTCTTTGGTGATATCCAGATCTGCGAGCTGTTTGAACTGGTGATACATGCTGGGTAGTTTTCGTTTGATGTGCTCTTCGGCTTTTGGAAGGTGCTGCTTGATCCAGGCAATATCCAGAAAAACCCCGCCGTGCGGCGTACCCCTTCCCGCCTTCACCTCGCGATTGATGCACCGGGCGACGTGGTCGCGGGTGAGCAATTCAGGCGGGCGGCGGGCATTTCTGTCGCCCTGGGTGTAGCGCCAGCCTTCCTCTTCGTTGTCTGCCGTCTGCTCTCTGTAGAGATCGGGAATCTCGTCGAACATGAATCTACGGCCTTCACTATTGCGCAGAACTCCGCCTTCGCCGCGCACGCCTTCGGTCACCAGGATGCCGCGCACACTGATCGGCCAGACCATGCCGGTTGGGTGGAATTGAACGAACTCCATTTCCTGCAGTTCGGCGCCGGCCTGGTACGCCAGTGCAAGCCCATCGCCCGTATATTCCCAGCTATTGCTGGTGACCTTGAAGGCGCGCCCGATTCCGCCGGTGGCCAACACCACGGCGTTCGCTTGCCACAAGTGGAAATGGCCCTTCTCGCGGTCATATCCGCAGGCCCCGACGACGCGCCCTGAGTCCAGCAGCAGGCTGAGCACGGTGCACTCCATGTGGACTTCCATCCCGCAGTGGATGCCGTGGTCCTGCAGCGTACGAATCATCTCCAGCCCGGTGCGATCGCCGACGTGGGCCAGGCGCGGATACTTATGCCCGCCGAAGTTCCGCTGCAGAATGCGTCCGTCCTTGGTCCGGTCGAAAAGCGCGCCCCATGCTTCCAACTCGCGCACGCATTCCGGCGCTTCTTTGGCGTGCAGTTCCGCCATGCGCCAATTGTTGAGGTATTGCCCACCGCGCATAGTGTCGGCGAAATGGACTCGCCAATTGTCGCGATCGTCGACATTGGCCAGTGCCGCGGCAATGCCACCCTCGGCCATCACGGTGTGGGCTTTGCCCAGCAACGATTTGCAAACTACGCCGACTTTAGCGCCGTTTGCCGCGGCTTCAATGGCGGCGCGCAAACCAGCCCCACCTGCACCGATGACTAGAACGTCATAGGAGAACCGTTGGAATTCCGGCATCTACAGGATTCTCCAGTCATGCCAGATCCCCATGGAGCAGAGGCGAATGTAAATATCCGAAAATCCCACCCAGAACAGACTCGCCCAGGCCCACTTCTGGTGTTTTGCATTGAGGCAGCTCACGCAATCGTAGAGCTTGTGCCGCACCGGGTGTTCCGAGATGCGATCGAACGTGCCTCCGACCAAGTGACGAAAGGCGTGGCAGCCAAATACATATCCGCCCAGAAGCACCACGTTGATTACCAGGACGATGGTCCCGATACCAATCCCAAAGCCGTTGGGGAAACGGAAGGCTATGACTGCGTCATAAACCAAAAAGAACCACACCAGGTAGGAGAGCCGCAGAAAGTAGCGATGAAAATTCTGCATGATCAGGGGAAAGCTTCGTTCGCCAAGATAAGTCTTGCGCGGCTCGGTGACCGCACATGCAGGAGGGTCTGCCCAGAATGATTTGTAATAGGCGCCGCGATAGTAGTAACAGGTAAGGCGAAATAAGCCGGGGATCCAAAGGATAAGTAGCGCCGGCGAGAAGTGCAGAAAGCTCGGATACCAGGCTGGTTTAGGACCGAACAGTGCGTGCGGAGATGAACCGAAGAGTTCGGGAGAAAAGAAGGGGGAGATATAGGGCCCAAAGGTGTAGTGGTTGTTCTGCCACGCCGCCCATGTGGAGTAAATCACAAACGCACTCAAACCCAGAAAAATCGCTGACGGTGAAAGCCACCAGGGATCCCGCCGGGACGTCTGGCCGAACCTGCCGTTTTTCCAGACGACATCGGGAGCTGCCATCTTCTCCTCCACGGCAGAGGATCCGCTGGAGCCCCTTCACGCCGATGGGACGGCATTATATACAGCGAAGAACTGAGCCGCCAAGTGTGTCGTGGCGGCGGGTTAGAATCATTGTCACCGTCGCTCTTTTTGGGCCATCCCTAAATCTCTTGCATGGAGACACTCATGAGCTTTCTGCCCTCCTCGAACGACCTCCTTCTTTTCGTCTCAGCGGCTGTGATCCTGCTGATCATTCCGGGACCGGCGGTGCTCTACGTTTTGACGCGCAGCATTGGCCAAGGACGTAAAGCAGGATTGGCCTCGTGTTCCGGCGTCGCCACCGGCTCGCTGGTGCATGTCCTGGGTGCAACGCTAGGCCTATCGGCCTTGCTGCTGTCTTCGGCAGTAGCCTACTCCGTGGTGAAGTATGCGGGTGCTGCTTACCTGTTTTATTTGGGAATCAAGAAATTGCGCGAACGCTCTGCCATGGACGTCGAACCGAAGCACGTGCCGGCGCTGCCGCTGCGCCGGGTCTATGCGCAAGGCGTTTTGGTCGAGGCTCTCAATCCAAAGGTAGCAATTTTCTTCTTTGCCTTCCTGCCGCAGTTCGTCAACCCGGCGCGCGGACACGTGAGCTTGCAATTCTTTGCGCTGGGGATGCTATTTACCTTGATGGGATTTACGACCGACAGCGTGTGGGCGATAACCGCAGGGTCGGCAGCGGGATGGCTACGACGCAACCGGACCTTTATTCGCAACGAGCGCTACGTCTCCGGAACGGTCTACTTAGGGCTGGGTATGGCGACAGCCGTGAGTGGATCCAGGCACAAGTAACCCGGATGCCGTGCGAATCAGAATTGCCTGTGACCATGGTACTGTTGGCGGGACGATGAGTTCAACTTTGCTGCGTGCGAGGCGCTTTTGAAGCGCCG
>DASRRN010000488.1:0-6085 GCA_035695685.1 Acidobacteriaceae bacterium
ACAGAGAGCGCCCGGCCAGTCCGACTGTCAGCGTCAGCGCCGCAGCGAAGATCAGTACGGGCAGGTTCATGCTTGCTTCGGAGAGTCGCGGAATATCTTGTGGTCCAAGCGTTTCCATCGCACGAAGTCCAATGCCTGCCAGTAGGACACCGAAAACTCCGCCCAGACACGTAACCAACACGGTTTCGGTAAGAAGCTGCTGTGCAAGACGGCTGCGCCCGGCGCCGATTGCGGGTCGAATCGCCATCTCTCTCGTGCGGGTCGTCACACGAATCAGCAGCAGCCCGCCGATGGTGGCCGGCTCTGGGCTACGGACAACTATCCTCGCGGTGCAAGTTTTCATTTTACGCTGGCTGTCTCCTCGGGCGGCGGGCACACACCATAGATGTCATTGGGGGCAGAAATGTCTGCGTTCGCAATATGAGACGAAGGTATTGATCGATGCCTTCGGGTTCTTCGTGCCTGGTCCCAAGGCCTTCGAGGCTGGCACAAAATACCTCCGCACGGAATGCCGTAGCTCAGAATGAAAATCTAGCCTACACAGGCTGAACCTGTGCCCGGACGCACTCTCGCCAGATCTGATCATCCTGTTGCAGAACTCTGCGCGATCGCCAGGGTGGACGTCAAAGCCATCCTTTATTGCGGGCAATCCGGGCTGCTTCAAACCGGTTGGAAGCGTACAACTTGGAGATGGCCTCGGAGAGATAGTTGCGTACGGTGCCCTCTGTCAGTCGCAGCGAATGTGCCAGCTCCGCGGTAGTTTCACCGTCGCCAGCGCGGCGCAGGATCAGACGTTCTCTATCGGTGAGCGGGTCTTTTTCCGTACTCCATATCTGCGAGGCCAGCTGGGGATCCACGATGCGAGCCCCGCGACTGACTCCCCGGACCGCGTCGGCGAGTTCTTCAGAGGGCCGGTCCTTGAGAAGATAGCCAGATGCTCCAGCGTCGAGGGCTCGCCGCAAATATCCCGGACGCGCGAAGGTCGTTAGTATCAGGACGCGTGTCTCTGGGTAAAGCTCCTTTACGCGCGCGGTGAGTTCGAGTCCACTCATCTTCGGCATCTCAATGTCTGTTACCAAGACTTCCGGCCGGCGCTTCCCGACAGCCTGAAGGGCCTGCTCCCCATCTGAAAAAGATCCGAGGACCTCAATATCGGGTTCGATCGAGAGCAGCGCGGCGAGTGCGCCTCGCAACATGCTTTGGTCCTCCGCCAGCACCACGCGTATCTTTTGCGTCAAAGGGTATCCGCCTCTCCCACAATCTGTGACGCCGGTTGTGCCGGTGATTCACTCGCCAGGGGCAAGGTTATTTCAAGGCTTGTTCCTCCATTTGCCGAACCTGTCAGCTTCACGCCTCCAGCCATGGAATGAAGTCGCTCTCGCATGCCACGCAGGCCATTGCCCTCACGAATCTGTCCGCCCAACCCATTATCCTCAATCGTGAAATGAATAGTCCTGTCTTTTTCGAGGAGCGCCACGTGGCAGACGGTTGCGTGAGCATGGCGGACGATGTTCGTTACGGCCTCGCGCAGGGCAAGGCAAAGCACGTTGACCTGGCGCGATGAGAGATTCACCGGAGCGAGAGTCGTGGTCAGTTTTACATCGGCGGCAAGCAGGCTTCGCCGGGCTCGACTGATCTCTGCGTCAAGTCCTTCGGCGCGGTAGCCGGACACGGCTTCCCTGACCTCGGCGAGGGCATTCCGAGCAGTCTGCTCCGCCTCCAAGATCTCGTTCCGGGCGCGGTCCGAATCGCGAGACAGGAGTCGTCGCGCGAGGTCAAGCTTCACTGTAATAACGGTCAGGGTATGGCCAAGGAGGTCATGCAGATCGCGTGCGATGCGCTCGCGCTCCGCCTCCTGGGACAGACGCTCGATCTCAGAATTCGCACGCTCCAGAAGAGAATTGGTTCGTGCCTGCTGGGCGAAGGCGAAGTTACCGAGCCCAAAAACCACGCAGTAGAAGAGGACGCTTTCGGCTGTGGCAAAAGGATGACCGAGGTATCGTGTCTCCGCCACGACACCGGCCATCATCGCGGCCAGCACCAGGAACAGTGTGCGCAAACGGCTGAGGAAAAGGCAAAGCACCGCGAAAGGGTAGACAAATACTACATAGGCTTGCTGGTTGAGCGGGTAATAAAGAAAGACGATGAGAAAGAACAACACAAACGTTACGGTCTGCCGGCGCCCCGTAAGCTCCGTGACAAGAAAAAAAAGAATGAGGAAGGCCGAGTAAAAGACCGCGCATTCCATCCAGACCGCAAAGGAGTGACGATACGCCGGCATGACAAAGAGATATGCGGCATAAAGCAACGCCACCCCACGCACGATCCAGCGGCCACGGGCAAACCCCCGTTTCGACTCGGTGATGTGCGTACCCGAGGCTGCCGCGTTTCGTTTTGTTGCCTGTGGCTGCCCTTCGCTCATACCTTCATCATCCCATCAGGCAGACGGTCCTGGTACCCAGAGCTGTCATATCGAACGCATGACAGTTGTCATGTGATACCTGTCATCTCTCATCGATGACAGCTACTACTGTTTTTCCCTGGCCGTCCAGCGCATTCTTCTCTTACGGTCAAGGAGGACGATCATGAATCTCGAATTCTTTTTTAATGCGCTGACAAGTTTATGGGGCGTGGGGGAAATCCTCATCATCGTCCTCACCCAGACACGCCGGGGTGAGGGCAAGATACAAGATCGCGGAACGCAGATCATTCTCTTGATTGTTATTGTCGCATCGCTCAAGATCGACGAATGGGTGCACAGATTGTTCTCGATCGACATGCCGGGGAGTCATAGCTGGCTGCTGCCGGCGGCCTTGGGGATCTTGCTTCTCGGTCTGGGAGTTCGTGCCGCAGCCATCGTAAGGCTGGGCAGAGACTTCAGCACGAACGTAGCGACGCGCGAGGGACAGAGACTGCAGCGAAGCGGACTCTATAGTCTCGTCCGTCATCCTTCCTATCTCGGTCTGGAACTGATTCTCCTGGCTCTTGCCCTTCACGCATGCACATGGGCCTGTTTTGCCGTTGTTCTCGTTCCGCCGACCCTGGCCGTGTTGTATCGCATTCATGTTGAAGAGACTGCGCTCCGCCAGGCATTTGGAGCTGACTACGAAGACTATAGCCGTAGCACAAAGCGGCTGATTCCGGGCGTTTATTGAGTGTTATTGCGATGGATATGCGTGATGCATCCCGGGCAGGAGAATTCCTGCTGAAAAATTCGCTGTTTGGGTTGGACAAACAGGCCGCTCGTTGGGTTTATTCCAATGGGCGATCACCCCATCTTGATGCCATGTTCCCCGACGATCGCGAATACTGACAACATGTGGGTCGTCCCCAGAAGCTGTCGAACCTGTTTGCCAAGATTCACCAGCTCTAAACTGCAGCCCGCCGAGCGGGCAGAAACGTAAAGACGAACCAGCGCACCGAGTCCCATGCTGTCTACACGGGCAAGATTGGTCAGGTCCAGCACGATTCTCTTGGTATCTGGGACAAGCGGGCTTACCTGGGCATAGAGAATATCGTGCGCGCCCGCCACTAACTTGCCATTGCATCGCACAACGATGGTGTTGCCTGTTCTGACAACGTCAAGGGTAAGAAGACTTCCGGCTGCTTTATCAGACATCAGGCGTTGCCTTATCGTATCTATGGGTTTTATGCTGGCGATCGATTCTCGCATATCGCCGTTGGAATGGGAACACTAAATGTCCTCTGAGATGAAGAAGGAAATACCTCCAAGATGGTCCCCGTAGATGGCAAAAAGCTTGACCGGATGCCACTGCCGGCCCTGCTGTCGCAGGTACTGGTCGCTTTTACCATCGAGTTTGACAATGAATTCGAGCATCAAGTGCCGCATCGGACAACTAACCATGGTTCAGCCACCGGCAGCGTTCCCTGGCTAGTGTCGAGGGTGATGTGGTCAAACTTCATGGAGTTCGTTGATGAAGAGGGAACCACCATCCGTCAAACCTGCAACACGTCTCCCTCGCGGGCGACCATCTCATACAGCACCGGATTAACAAAAAAACCAAGGAATAGCCGTGAGATCAACCCGGCCACAATAACGATGGCGAAAGGCCGTTGCGTATCCGAGCCGATGCCCGTAGAAAGTGCCGCCGGCAGCAACCCCAGGCAGGCGACCAGCGCGGTCATCATAATAGGCCGCAGCCGCAGCAGAGAAGCTTCGCGAGTTGCAGTGCGGATATCTCGATTCTCCAGGCGCAGTTTGTTGATGTACGAGACCAGGATGACGGCGGTCTCGACCGATACTCCCATCAGCGCCAGCAAGCCCAGCGCCGAGGAGACACTGAACGGCGTGTGCGTCAGCTTGAGCGCAATCAGTGCGCCCACAGGCTCGGTCAATATGACGCCGAGGGCAATCGTCAACGGGAATTTGAAATTGCCGTACAGCGCGAACAGGATCATGAATATGATCAGCACAGCAAGCGGCCCGATGAATTCAATCTGGTGCTTGGCTTCCAGAAATTCACTGTACTCGCCGCCCCACGCCAGACGATATCCGGGCGGTAAGGATTTTTCCAGGTCCGCGATCGCATGTTGTCCAGCAAGCACGGCGCCCTGCAGGTCTCGTCCCTCAACGCTGTACTGTACCCCAATGTAGCGCGAGTTGTTTTCCCGATAGATGAACGACGCCCCGCCGGCCTCGTGGATATTCGAAAGTTCGCTCAGCGGGATTTGCTGGCCGGTCGGCGTGCCCACCAGCAGGTTGCCGATCTGCTGCGCGTTCTCGCGGAATTCCGGCTTCATGCGCACCACCAGGTCAAATAATTTTTCCCCTTGAATGACCTGGGTAGCCGCTTGGCCGCCCACCGCCGCTTGTACTATCGCTTCCACGTCGGCAACATTAATCCCGTAGCGGGCAATCTTGTCGCGATCGACATCGATCAGCAGGCTCGGCTGACCCAGTTCGCGTACCACCGTCAGTTCCGTAAAACCCGGCACTTGGGAAAGCCGGCGCTTGATCTCCAGCGCCTTGCTCTGTAAGACATTCAGGTCGGGTCCATAAATCTTCACTGCGAGTGCGCTCTTCAGGCCCGTCAACGCTTCGTCGACCGCGTCTTCCGCAGGTTGGGTGTAATTAAAGATGACTCCCGGGAACTCGCTCAGTTGTTTTTGGATATCCTTGGTCAGCTCGGCTTTGTTGTGTATGGAGCCGCTCTTCCAGGCGGCATCGTTGTAAGGCTTAAGCCCCACGTAGAACTCGTCGTTGAAGAATCCCGTCGGATCGGTGCCATCGTCGGGACGGCCAAGTTCGGAGCCGACGTCGGTCACCATCGGATACTTCATCAACAGTTTGCGAACCTGGGGAGAGAACCTGCTCGCTTCCTCGAACGAGATCGTATACGGCATGGTCGCCCGCACCCACAACGCTCCTTCGTCCAGGTGAGGCATAAACTCCCCGCCGATGAAAGGAATCAGTAGAAGCGTGGCGGCAAAAATCAAGCTCGCCACAAACATGGTCATCTTCGGGTGATCCAGGCACCAATCGAGCTCCACCGCATACTTGTCCCGTAACCATTCAAACGGTTTGTTCACCCTTTCGTGAACGCCCTTTTTGAACCAGTAAGCGCACATGACAGGAACGAAGGTGAGCGTGAGGATCAGCGCGCCGACCAGTGCAATAGACACTGTGTCTGCCATCGGCTTGAACAGTTTGCCTGATGGGCCGCTGAGCGCGTAGATCGGCAGATAGCCGGCGATAATCACCGCGATGGAATAGAAGATGGGGCGGTCGACGTCCCGGGCCGCCGCGAGGATCACTTCTTGCAGATCGTAGCTTTGGCCTTCCCGTGCGCCCAGCTCGCGGAACACGTTCTCCACCATCACCAGGGTTCCATCAATAAGAATTCCAAAATCGATGGCGCCAATCGAAAGCAGGTTGGCGGCGACTCCGCGCGCATGCAGGAAAATGAATGAGAAAAGTAAGGCAAGAGGAATGGTAAGGGCAACGATCACCGCCGCGCGAATGCTCACCAGGAACGCCATCAGAACGATCAGCACCAGGGTCATGCCTACAATCATGTTGTGCTCGACGGTATCGATGGTCAGTTGAACCAGGTCGCTGCGGTCG
>DASRRN010000489.1:0-18513 GCA_035695685.1 Acidobacteriaceae bacterium
TCCTTGTGTCTATGTGAGCGATCTTGGCAACGATATTCCAAGCAAGATGCAAGCATGCAGACGATTTGCCGCGGGAACCTATACCAGCGAGATTGGGCCGGGCAGCGGATTCTTTACTCTGGCCGACAATATTTTGGAGGAAGGCACTCTCCAGCAAGCGAACTACTTCAACGAGCTGCAGAAGATTGCTCTTACCCAAACACGCCTAAAGATCCCTCTGCTTGAAGACGAGGAAGGGACCCACGGAGCCATGTTTGCAGGGGCCACGATTTTTCCGGAGGGGCTGGCGATTGGCAGTACGTTTGACCCGGATTTGACCAAATCGGTTTACTCGGCGGCGGCTCAGGAAGCCAGAGCGGTTGGCATTCACCTGCTCTCTACTTTGGTGATGGAACTAGACCGGGATCCTAGAATGGGCCGAAACGCCGAAGCCTACAGCGAAGATCCCTACCTCTACTCGAGGTTGGCAGAGAGCATTGTCCAGGGCGCGCAAGGCTACGACGTGAGTGCCCCGGACAAGGTCGGGGCCGTTCTTACCGACTTCCCCACGCAAAGCGAACCTGTGAGTGGCTTAGAGAGAGGAGCCATCGAATTATCGGAACGGATGCTCCGCGAAGATTTCCTGGCTCCATGGCGTGCCGGCATTACGAAGTCCGGGGCTCTCGGGGTCATGGCGGGCTATCCGGAAATTGATGACGAACCAGCGCACGCCTCTCGAAAATGGCTCACCGAAGTATTGCGCCAGGAACTGGGGTTCGATGGCTTAGTGGATAGTGAAGGGTACGGATTTCAGACGCTCATCGATGAGGGGATCGTCCCTACACAAAAAGAAGCCGGGGCCCTGGCGTTACAAGCCGGCGTGGATCTAAACATTACGTATGAGCCCGCTTATATGGGTCCTCTCGTGCAGAATGTCGAAGAAGGGCGGGTGCCGGTTGCCCTTGTCGACCGGTCCGTACGACGTGTCCTGAAAGAGAAATTTCGCCTGGGACTGTTTGAGCATCCGTACGTAGACCCCAACCAAGCCGTGCGCATCGTGCATTCGCAGCAGCATCAGGATCTTGCCCTCGCTGTCGCTCGAGAAGGAATCGTGCTTCTCAAGAACGATCAGAATCTCCTGCCTTTGAAAAAGAATCTTAAATCGATTGCCGTGATTGGGCCCGACGCAGACAGCAGCTCGAATCAGTTAGGGGATTACACCACGAGGAAGGTTCTTCAGCCGGTGATTACCGTGCTGCAGGGAATCAAGGAAAAAGTTGGTCCGCAGACAAAGGTCTACTATGCCAAAGGATCGAACGTGCTTGGCGACGACAAGAGCGGATTTCAAGAAGCGGTGCACGCCGCAAAAAGCGCAGACTTGGCCGTCGTGGTAATTGGCGAGCAGTTCGGACGCAATGAAACAAACCAGAAGGACCGATCGGCGACCGATGGCGAGGGTTCGGATGTGGCGAGCCTCGATCTTACCGGCGTCCAGGATGACCTCGTTCAAGCAGTCTCTGCAACCGGTACGCCGGTGGTTGTGGTGCTGATCAATGGACGACCGCTCTCCGTGCGTTGGGAAGCCGCCCATGTCCCGGCGCTGGTGGAGGCGTGGGAGCCGGGGGAACGCGGCGGCACAGCCGTCGCCGATGTACTTTTTGGTGATTACAATCCAAGCGGCCGGCTTCCGATTACCATCCCTCGCAGCTCTGCCCAACTCCCCGCTTACTACGATTGCAAGCCTTCGAAGGTCTTTTGGGTTCAGAAGGGATGGAGTAAGAACTACGGATATGTGGACATGCCGTCAAGTCCACTCTATCCGTTTGGTTATGGCCTGAGTTACACACGATTCGGCTATGGCAATCTCGTGGTTGATACGCCCCGGATCCACCCGGGAGGCGATGCCCGTGTCCATCTTGAGGTAAAGAATGTTGGTGACCGTTCAGGGGTAGAAACGGTTCAGCTGTATACTCATGAGCGCTTTGCCCCGGTCTCTACCGCTATCAAACAGCTGCACGGATTCCAACGGGTTGCCCTCGGCCCCGGTGAAAGCAAGACCGTCAGTTTCACGCTGACTCCTGAGGACCTGATGCTGCTCGGACTCGATATGCATTGGTCGGTAGTTCCGGGTACCTTCGATATCATGGTGGGCGGCTCCTCCGCGGATGTTCCGCTCACCGCCACACTGGAAGTGACGCCGTAGAAAAAAAGAGCGTCGCCTATGCTGCTGAGATAACCGGGAGGGAATGGTGGGAAACGTCGGACGACGCACTTTTGTCAAGTTCCTGACTGCCGGCTTAGCATCCGGTCCGGCAATCTTGAAGGCAAGTGTGCCGCGTCAGTCCGATATTCGCATCGAAAAAGTAATCATAGCGTTCAAGGACTATAAGTACCGTGTCCCCATCAAATTCGGTGGCATCGTGAGTGATAGGATCACTCTCCTGGACGTTGCCTGCACGGTCAGATCAAAGGAGGGCAAGGCCGCCACGGGGCTTGGCCAAATGCCGCTCTCGAATACCTGGTCATTCCCTTCTCGCACGCTATCGTATGACGCTACGCTGGCCGCGATGAAAAAGCTGGCGGAGCGTATTGCGGTGATCACCAGGAGTTACACCGATTTCGGTCACCCGATTGAACTCAACTGGGTGCTGGAACCCCAATATCTGAAAGCGGCTCAGGTTATCACATCGGAGGAAAAGCTTCCGGAGCCAATCCCCGCGCTTTGTACCCTGGTGACGGCCAGCGCCTTCGACGCTGCCGTGCACGACGCTTATGGAAAACTACATGGGTTGAACTGCTATTCGACGTACGGGCCAGAGTTCATGAACCGCGATCTCTCCTACTATCTTGGTCCGGAGTATAAGGGCCAGTATCCTAAGGACTACGTTTCCACGCAACCGAAGGACCGGATGCCGATGTATCACCTGGTGTCAGCCATTGATCCGATCGTGGAATCGGATATTACCCATCCTATCCACGACGGCCTGCCGGAAACGCTCCCGCAGTGGATCTACTACAACGGCTTGACTCACTTCAAGATCAAGCTTGATGGGGACGACCTGCACTGGGACGTGGCTCGCGTCCTTACGGTGGATCGGGTTGTTACTGAGACCGAGCGCAAGCGTGGGGTCCGCGATTTTCTCTATTCTCTCGATTTCAATGAGCGCTGTCCGAACGTTGAGTATCTTATCAACTTCCTGAACACGGTGAAGCAAAAGTCTCCGGAAGGGTTCGGCCGGATTCAATACGTTGAGCAGCCGACAGCCCGAGATTTGGATAACCATCGGCAAAACGTAATGTTCGCGGCAGCAAAACTGAAACCGATTGTCATCGATGAATCGCTCACCGGTCTGCATGCGCTGATGCTGTCGCGGGAGATGGGATATACCGGCGCGGCGCTCAAGGCGTGTAAGGGGCAGAGCAACATGATGATTCTTGCTCCGGTAATGGAAAAGAACAAAATGTTTTTGTGCGTGCAGGACCTGACCTGTCCGGCGGCCTCACTGATTCAATCGGCGAGCCTGTCTGCTCATGTGCCTGGCGTGAAGGCGATCGAAGCCAACGCGCGTCAGTTTGTACCGGCCGCGAGCAAAGGCTGGGAAAAACGCTTCCCGGGCATCTTTCACGTAACCGACGGCACGATGGATACCTCTGGATTGAACGGTCTGGGGATCGGCGCAGTGGACCCGGGGCAGGAGATGGCAGTGCTCCAGTCCTGATGGAAGCACGAAAGAACGGACGAAAGGTACCGCGCAAAGGAGAGGGGCATGCGAACGATGGTTTCAAGGCGGACGTTTATGCAGCTTTCTTCGGCTGCCGCTCTCACGGCTGCCTTAGAGCCTGTTGAGCAGGCATTCGCAAGGGCAACCGGGGAATTTAGAGGCACGCTTTGCCTCTTCTCGAAATCAGTTCCTCAACTGAAATGGCAGGAGCTGGCGCAGCATGCGAAGGCCGCAGGTTTCGGTGGAATCGATCTGACGGTTCGACGGGATGGGCATGTTATGCCGTCGCGCGCGGCAGAAGACCTTCCCAGGGCGGTTGCGGCGATTCGCGCGGAAGGTCTGGAAGTCCCCATGATCACCACGGAATTGCTGACGGATCATGACCCGACGGCCGCGCCGATTATTCGCACCGCGGCTGAACTGCACATTCCGTTCCTGAAACCCGGTTATTACCATTATCAATTTGTCGACGTTCGCAAGGAACTCGCCGCGGCCGGCGAGCAGTTCCGGGGGCTTGTGGGGCTGGCTGCGAAGCACGGTGTCCAGGTAGGCTTTCATAATCACGCTGGATATATCGGGTGCCAGCTCTGGGATATTGCCTCGGTGATGGACACTCTGGATCCCAGGTATGCGGGCTACTATTACGACCTAGACAATGCAGCGATGGAAGGAGGAGTGGAGGGTTGGAGAATCGCGGCGAATCTGGTGATGCCTCGTTTGAAGATGATGGGAGTGAAGGATTTTGTCTGGAGAAAGACCGGGGAGAAGGGCTGGCAGGCAATGAATTGTCCATTAGGACAGGGAATGTGTAAGTATCCGGAACTCCTGAAAATGGTTGCCGCAACCAACTTTCATGGCCCTGTATCCCTGCACATGGAATATGAGATTCCTGGCGTTTCCAATAACCAGGGAATCGCACTGAGCCGGGAGACGGATGATCAGGTGATGGTTGCCGCACAGCGGGATCTGGAAACGCTCAAGTCTCTCTTGCGTACCGCATACGCGGGAGCCTAGAACGCAGCAGACAACCCGTTTATAACTTCAGCAGATTGGGCAATAGAAACAGCATTCATTACCAGGAGAGTTCTCGATGTCGGGACGGGTTAAATACTACTATCAACACTACACTTGGCAGGAGATACCGGAGCTCGTCCGGCAGCAGCCTGTCGTCGTGCTGCCGATTGGGTCTGTGGAGGACCATGGGCTGCATCTACCGCTGGATGTAGACAACTTCATCATTGGATCGATCGTCGAAGAGGCGGCCCGCCGTCTCGACGGGGAGATGTTGCTGTTACCTCCGGTCTCTTACGGTTTTGAAACCCATCACATGGATTTACCGGGAACGATCGACATCCGCATGGAGAACATGTTGAACTTCGTCCTGGATATCACCCGCAGCGTTGCCCACCATGGGTTTAAGCGGATTCTGCTTGCCGACGGACACGGCTCCAATATGCCGATCCTGGATCTCGTGGCGCGGCGCACGAACCTGGAGACCGACGCATTGTGCGGTGCTTTCATCTGGCCGAGCCTGGCGAAGGAAACCATTGAGCAAATTCGGGAGTCCGAGAAGCCGGGCGGAATGGCGCACGCCTGCGAACTGGAAACGTCTGTTTACCTGTATCTCGATCCAGCACGGGTGCAGATGGATAAAGCCAGGAAGGAAATTGGCATCTCGCCTACTCGTTTCATCTGGATGGATTTGTTGATGTCGTCCCCGCTCCTCCTGATGGATCGCTGGACCCGCTTTAGCAAAACCGGTGTCGCTGGAGACCCGACCCTGGCAACCGCGGAAAAGGGAAAGAAAGTCTTCGAAGCCGTCGTGACGGCTCTTATAGATTTAGTGCGGGAATTCAAGAATTATGATCGCGGCACTCCGCAGGACCTACACTGAGACAGAGCTGTCCAAATTAGTGAACGCATTGAGAGTTGGCGGTTGATTTTATTGGACAAAATAGGGCGGCGACAAAGACTTAAGAAACAGGTTGTCTCAAAGGTACTGTTTGTGAAGGGTACGGGCTTTAGCCCGTACATCAACGACCAAACCACGATGGGCTTTAGCCCCTGAGGGCGGTGGCCCTGAAGCAAATGGCAGCCCTCAGCGGCTAAAGCCGATCATCGACGGAGGGTTAACGGCGGGGCTAAAGGCCCCGCCCCTTCAAAGATTACATCCGTGCACAGATACGTCCGTGCATAATCTGGAAAACCAATTTCGCAATCAGTTTTCCAGGACGATTCTTTGTCCGGTTCGACACGAATCATAAATAGCTTCTACGATCTGGAGAGCAGCCAGCCCTTGTTCACCCGATACCAGCGGTTTCCGTCCATTGCTGATCGAGTCGGCGAAATTCAGAAATTGCCGCTCGAGTGGAACAACCGACACCGCCATGGGATCCGATGCCCCCGAAGCGTCTTCGGAGCCCAGCGGTGCCGGATCACCGCTGTCGTGCTGCACATCCCACGCGATCAGTTTGCCGCTGGCAACAATAGTGCTCCCATGGGTGCCATGAATCTCAATACGCTCTGTGTAACCCGGCCAGAAAGCTGTGGCGGCCTGAACCACCCCTGTCGCCCCGGACTGAAAACGCAGGATGGCATTGACGACATCTTCCGACTCGATACTATGAACTGCACCCAATTGCCAGTCGGCACTTACCTGCTGCACCGGCCCGGCAAGCCAGCGGATCAGATCAACCTGGTGAATCGCCTGGTTGATGAGCGCGCCGCCCCCTTCGCAGGCCCACGTGCCTTTCCCGGGGCGAGCATAGTATTGCGGGGAACGGTACCACTTGACGTAGCAATCGCATTCGAGGATGCGGCCCAGCCGCCCGTCTGCGATGGCCTTCGCAAGGAAGATGCTGGTATCGTCGAAGCGCCTCTGGCTGATGACGTTGAGCAAAATGCCCGCATCGGCCGCGATGCGGATGATCTCGCGGGCGTCCCGCACTGTAGTGGCAATGGGTTTTTCTATTTGTATGTGCTTGCCGGCCTCGGCGCAGAGCCGCACCGCCGGTTGGCGAAAGTCCGGATAGGTACACACGTCGACGATATCCACGTCGGGATGCCGGCATACTTCCTCGTAGGTGGGCACAAACTGTGCGCCATACTGCGAAGCAAAGCGGCGACCGGATTCCTCGGAACGATTTGTGCAAACAGTAACTCGAAATCCAATGTTTTGATACGCCTGTGCGTGCTTGTGAGAAATTGCTCCCGTTCCAATAAGTCCGATTCTCATAAGATCGTCCCTATGTTTCAGATATGTAACTCAATCTATTTATCTAATTATACCTGTAGAGCTCTGCGTGGCGTGCTTGCGTTCATGACTCAGGCCTCGGGTATAACTAACTTGGATAAACCCAGAGTTCTTCATCGATGACCAACGCAAAGAGCCGAGCGACCGATACTTTATACCGTTGGCGTTTCAGGATGCTGGCCGTTAGTCTCCTGTTCGCTGCTTGTGGGTCGAGCCGGTTGCCGCTTTGGGGGCAGGATGGCGCCAACGCCTCTTCTGCGGGCCGCGCGCAGACCGTCGATGCCAGGCAAACGTATCTCAAGCTTTGCTCCGGATGCCACGGCGTGGATGCGCGCGGATCGCAGCAGGCGCCGGGGCTCAGCGACAATCCGAATCTGCGCGGGCGATCGGTTGGATCGCTGCATACTGTGATCCGGAACGGATTTCCTGCGGCCGGCATGCCGCCGTTCGATTTGCCGAGTCCTACGCTGGATAGCTTGGCAGCCTTGATCGTATCCCTGAATGCATCGGCGTCTGAAACCGGTGTGCCGGGCGATCGTGTGGCGGGAGAAGCATTCTTCCAGGGAAAGGGACGGTGTGCTTCCTGTCATATGGTGTTTGGCAAAGGGCAGCCGGTCGGTCCCGATCTTTCCGACGTGGGACGCGCGTTGACCCTGGGACAAATGCGCGCGAAGTTACTAGACCCGGGAGCAGCGATAACTCCGGGTTACCAGCTTGTTACGGTGCATCTGCTGGATGGGAAAACGTTGCGCGGATTTGCCCGCAACAAGACTAATTTCACGCTTGTGCTCCAGGATCTGGAGGGCGATATACAAACGCTCTCGCTTGCCAGGGTCGCAAAGATTGATGAGGAGAATCGATCTCTGATGCCTCCTTCCAATGCAAGCCCTGACGAGTTGCAGAACCTTCTCGCCTACCTGAGCCGGCTAACCGGCGTTCAGCCTGGAGTAAACGCAGCCGCATCACCCGCCAAAGGCGGAACTGCGTTTTCGAGAATTCTTAATCCCAAGCCGGGCGAATGGCTCACTTATAACGGAAAGCTCAGCGGCAATCGATATAGCGATCTGACGCAGATCAACACTGCTACTGTAAGTAAGTTGGGCATGAAATGGAGCTTTTCCATTCCTCTGTGGTTGCAGCTTCTCCCCAATACTCCCTACTTCCAGGAAAATATGCGCTACTTCGGATTGGAGACAGTTCCGATCGTCGCGGATGGAATGATGTATGTGACCGGGCCGAATCAGGTCTACGCGCTCGATGCGCGCACCGGCGCCGAGGTGTGGCGCTATGCGCGGCCACGTACTCCGGGGCTGGTGTCGGATGCGGCGCTTGGCACCAATCGCGGTGTCGCCCTTCTTGGCGATAAGGTCTTCATGTTGACAGATGACGCCCATTTGTTGGCCCTAAACCGGACCACCGGGCGACCAGTGTGGGAAGTAGTGATTCCGGATGACCGGCAGCATTATGGCGCGACGTTGGCGCCGCTGGTCGTCAAAGACATGATTATCGTCGGCGTGGGTGGCGGCGATTGGGGTATTCGCGGACTTCTGGCAGCGTATAAGGCCGAAAATGGCGAACGGGTTTGGCGTCACTGGACGGTTCCTTCGAGTGGCGAGCCGGGATTCGATACCTGGAAGGGCTCTGCCGTGACCTATGGCGGAGGCGGAACCTGGCTTACAGGATCCTATGACCCGGAGACCGACACGCTGTATTGGGCCACAGGGAATCCATATCCGAATTCTGACGATCGGGAGCGGGGCGGTGACAACCTCTATACGGATTCCGTGCTCGCTCTCAATCCGGCCGACGGCAAATTGAAGTGGTACTACCAGTTCACCCCACACGATACCCACGATTGGGATGCCGCTGTGCCGAATGTCCTGATCGATACTAAATATCAGGGCGAAAATCGGAAGCTGCTTCTGCATGCGGACCGGAACGGTTTCTTCTATGTTTTCGATCGCACCAATGGCCGGCTCCTCACCAGCCGTTCTTTCATTCAACGGATGACCTGGGCCAGCAGTATCGGGCCCGATGGTCGCCCCGTGCGCCTGCCGGATACCAACGAAACTTGTCCGGAAGCTGCGACCAATTGGAATGGGACTGCGTACAGTCCGGAGACACGTCTCTACTACGTCATGACGCTCGAGAAGTGCGATGTCAAATTATCCCCGAAGAGCACAACAGCCGTAGTCCCCAAGCAAATTCCAGGCAAGAAGTATCTGCGTGCCCTGAGTATCGATACCGGCCAAATCACCTGGGAAGTTCCACAGGTGGGACCGACCGACGGCAAGCGATTAGCGGGAGTGCTGGGGACGGCTGGAGGAATTTTGTTGTACGGCGATCCAAGCGGCGATTTCGTAGCGGTCGACGAGCGGAACGGGAAAACCTTATGGCATTTTCCCCTCAATGCTACGTTCAAGACCTCGCCGATGACGTTTTCGGTGGACGGGCAACAATATATAGCAATCGCAGTGGGTTCCACGATCATGTGCTTTGGGCTTACGCAATAGGTTGGCGATCGAAGGCGGCTGAACTGGACGGATTGGTGGGCATGGGTTATTTCGATCTGCAGGTGAACGGATATGCGGGCGTGGACTTCAACAGCGACAGTCTTGACGCTGACGAGGTTGAGCGAGTCTGCCTCCGGCTGGAGGCGCAGGATGTCGAAGGCATCCTTGCGACGGTAATTACCGAGTCGCTTCCGGTCATGGAAGCTCGTCTGCGGAGGCTGGCCGATGTGGTTCAGAACAATGCCTCTATCCGGCGAGTGATTCGAGGGATTCATATCGAGGGGCCATTCATCAATCCGGAGCCGGGATATCGCGGGGCCCATCCTGTCGATGCAATCCGGCCTGCCGATTTGCCGGCAATGAAGCGATTGCTGGAGAGTGCGGGAGGTTTGACGCGGCTGGTCACTTTGGCTCCGGAATGTGATTCCGGCCTGCCGGTGACGCGGCATCTTGCGGACCTGGGCATTGTGGTTTCTGCAGGTCATACCAATGCATCCCGAGACGAACTACAGGCGGCGATCGACGCCGGGCTGACCATGTTTACCCATCTGGGGAACGGCTGTCCCGCAACGATGCCGCGGCATGACAACATAATCCAGCGCGCTCTCAGCCTGAGTGATCAATTGTGGTCATGTTTTATCGCGGATGGGGCGCACATTCCATTCTTCGCGCTCAGGAATTATCTGGATACAACCGGGATCGACAGGGCCATCGTGGTGACGGATGCCATCGTGGCAGCTGACCTGGGACCGGGAACCTATCGTTTTGGCCGATGGGTGCTGGAGATTGGCGAAGACCTGGTTCCTCGCGCCCCTGATCGCTCTCATCTGGTCGGTTCCGCGATCACCATGCCCAAGAGTTTCCATAATCTGACGCAGTATCTGGATGTCTCCCGCTCCGATGCAGAAAAGCTGATGAAAGGAAACCCACAGATCGCCCTCGGGCAGGCGCTCTCATGCTGATCACGCGGGCCGATTGGCTCGTCCTGATTTCTTATTTTGCCATCGTGGCTGCCATTGGCGTGGTCGCCAGCCTGAGAGTGCGTGGCACCAGCGAGTACTTTCTGGGGGGACGCCGTTTCGGGAAACTGGTGATGATGGGCCAGGTCTTCAGCACCGGGACTCATGCCGAAATGCCCGTGAGCCTCATCGGCGCGGTCTACAGCATTGGGGCATCAGGTATTTGGTATCAGTGGAAGAATCTTTTTGCGACCCCGTTCTTCTGGATTCTTGCTCCCGTCGTGCGCCGTTTTCGCCGGACTACGACTGCCGAAGTCATGGAGGATCGGTATGGTTCATGGATGGGCTGCATCTATACCCTCTTCGCGGTTGGCTTTCTGATCATCAACACCGCGGCAATGTTGAAGGGAGCCGGCAAGGTCATCAACCAAGCGGCCGGAGGCACACTTGGCGTCAACCACATCGTGCTCGCCATGACCGCGACCTTTATTGTGTATAGCTTTCTGGGCGGTCTGGTGGCTTCGGCGTGGACCGATGTTCTGCAGGGATTTCTCATCATCGTCTTGTCCTTCTTGTTGATCCCTCTGGGGTGGAGCACCGTCGGCGGCATGGCTGGAATGAAGTCGACCCTGTTGCCCTCCCAGTTGTCGCTGGCTACTCCGCATGGAGTCGGTATCTGGGCGATTGTCGTGTTGACGGTGAATGGCCTCATCGGCATCATGGCCCAGCCTCACATTCCGGCCGCCGTTGGAACGGGCAAGAATGAGCGCGCCTGTCGTGTCGGCTTCTTTTACGGGAACTACATTAAGCGCGTGTGTACAGCGGGTTGGGCTCTTCTCGGACTGATGGCGGCGGTGATGGTCATGAAAGGGGCCTTTGGCACACGGAGTCTTGCCGATCCGGAGGACGCATTTGGCTTTGTTTGTGGTCATGTCCTGTTTTCGGGTGTTCGAGGGCTGCTGATCGCCTGCGTGTTGGCGGCTACCATGTCCACGTGTGCCGCCTTCCTGGTGGATTCCGGTGCCCTGTTTACTCAGGGCTTCTACCGCACACGTCTGATGCCGGGAAGGAGCGATCAATATTACCTCTGGGTAGGACGAGCCAGCGGATTACTGATTACGCTGGCAGGAGTGGTTTATAGCCTTCTCTTTGTGAAACAAGTGCTCAATTCCTTCCTGCTGACGGAGAGCATGGCCACTTACATGGGTATTTGCATCGTGGGGGGAGTCGTTTGGAAGAGAGCCAATCGCTGGGGGGCCGTGACCAGCTTATTTGCGGCTCTGGGCACCAACCTTCTGCTGTGCAGCCTTGAGCACCGTCGACTCGATTATTGGAGCCCCAGGATTTTCGCTGTTGCGTTTACCGCGGGGATCGTCTCCCTCGTGTTGATAAGCCTGCTGACGCCTCCGGAACCGCAGTCAGACATCGACCTGTTCTTTGCGCGCCTGCAAACGCCTACGTGTTCCTCCCCCGTGGATGCTGTGAGCCCGCCTCCTGACGGTGAGGACGACATACGATGGCAAGGTCTATCGCGGGAGCCGAGCCGTGATCATGCTGAAAAAGGACAACAATTGATCCTCGTGAATCTCTTTAATCTTCGTGGAGTGACTTGCGGGGTCAATTTCTTCAGAGCTTACAGCGCTGACTTGTCGGGGCTTGCGTTCGGATCGGCCCTGGTCGTGATTTTGGTTGCCGGATTTTGGAGCCTCCTGCGCTTGATTTAGCAGGTGTCGGTCTCGCGCATGATAACGATGTGAGAACAAGGAGCCGAAAGATGCAGTGGAAAATCTCATTTGTCCTGATGGCGTGTCTCCAGTTATCCGGGAGCGCTTATGCCGGAACGTTGCGTGCTTCCGCCGTCCAGGTGGATATAACCCCAACCAGCCCCCAATGGCTTGCAGGGTATGCGGCGCGGCAATCTGACGGTGTGCACGACCATCTCTATCATCGGATTGCTGTTTTGGATGACGGAAAGACAACAGTCTTTTTTGTCTCTACCGACACCTGCATGATGTCTCCGGCCTATGTGGACAAGGTGAAACAGGATATCCAGCAAAAATTGGGGATACCGCCGCAAAGCATTTGGTGGGCTGTAACCCATACCCACTCTGCGCCAGAGATCGGACCGCCGGGCACGCCTGCGGTATTTATGCCGGAGCGATATAAACAGGCGTTGGGCGGCGAGTCGAATCCTGAATACACGCAGTTCGCAGAGGACAAACTGATCGAAGGACTTCGTGAAGCCCGCCAGAGGCTACAGCCTGCGCGCCTTGGCTTCGGCACCGGCTTTGCCACAGCGAATATCGATCGGCGCGCCATGGACGAAGATGGAAAAATGACGATCGGCCTGAATCCGGATGGTCCTACGGACCGTCAGATCGGCTTGATCCGGGTGGAAACAACCGATGGAAAATTAATCGCGCTCCTCGCGAATTATGCGATCCATGGGACTGACCTGGGACAGGAAAACCTCAAGATTACGGGCGATGTTCCTGGTGTCGTGGCCCAGTACGTGGAACAGAAGATCGGCGCGCCTGTCCTCTTTTTAAATGGCGCCGAGGGGAATCTGGCGCCGATCTACAGCGTTTATCCCGATCCGGTGTCGGGCCATCTCGACCAATTCAAGGTTCTGCTCGGCGATCGAATTCTCCAGGCGAATGCACGCCTTGCTGCGATGACCTCCGATGTTGTTCTGACCGAAAGTGAGGCGATCGTCCAAAGCCCTCTGCGTGCCGGCTTAATATGGCCGGCGGCGATGGGAAAATATATACGGAATGCTCCGGGAGGGATCGCGCTGGTTCAGGTGCCGGTGCCATTCCTGGAAATCAATCACGATGCGGTGCTCTGGGGCGCGCCCGTTGAACTATTTTGCAAGATCGCTATCGACGTGCGGAACCAATCCCGGTTTCCTTATACCTTCTACATTGGAATCCTGAACGGCTGGCTGGGCTATTTGCCGACCGGAGAGGCGGTCCGTCAGGGGGGATATGAGCCGGAAACCTCGCCCTTCACAGAGCATGGAGAAGATGATTTCCGGAACGGTGTCATCACACACCTTGCCGGGTTACCGCGATAGCGTTTTGCGCATCTCCAGGAAGGCACTCAGAAAGAGATGACGGAAGCCACCCAACCCGAATCCCAGCTCCGACTCAGAAGAGTTCTCGGACTATGGGATCTTATTTTTTACGGCATGGTGCTTATCCAGCCGACAGCACCCATTCCTCTATTCGGCGTCGCACAAAAGCTTTCCAATGGCCACACGGTTACGACGATTCTGATTGCCATGTTCGCCATGGTGATTACAGCGGTGAGCTATGGGCGCATGGCCGCGGTCTACCCGTCGGCAGGTTCCGCTTATACGTATGTAGGGAGGACGATCAACCCACATTTTGGCTTTCTTATCGGCTGGGCGATGCTGCTCGACTATGTGCTGCAGCCATTACTCAATGTGATATGGATCTCGGCGGCTCTAGGGAGTCGATACATTACCGCCGTTTCGTTCCCCATCATCGCGCTCGTCGTGGCAGGCTTCATCACGGCACTGAACCTCATTGGCATCAAATCCTCCGCGCGCACCAACAAGCTGCTGCTGATTGCGATGTGCGCGGTGATTGCGGTTTTCTTTCTTCTCGCAGTTCAGTACCTGTTCCAACGCGAACAGTGGGCTGGTTTGTTTTCCCTCAAGCCCTTCTACGCTGTTGGAACTTTCGATCTGCGGCGCATCTGGGGCGCCACTTCCTTTGCGGCCCTGACTTACATCGGCTTCGACGGTATCACGACGCTTTCCGAAGATGTCGAAAATCCCAAGCGCAATGTACTCCTGGCGACGGTGACGGTTTGTATTCTGACTGGAGTTCTGAGCGGCGCCGAAGTTTATCTGGGGCAGCGGATTTGGCCTGACTGGCATACCTTCTCGAACCTGGAAACGGCGTTCATGGATGTTTGCCGGCGAGTGGGCGGTCCGTGGCTATTCCAGGCGATGGGCGCCGTGCTGATACTGGCGTCCTTAGGCAGTGCACTCACCGGAGCTCTGGGAGCGGCGCGTCTTCTTTTCGGGATGGGAAGGGACGGTGTCCTGCCGAGGAGATTCTTTGCTCATATTCACTCCGAGACGAATACGCCGACCTACAACATTCTTCTGGTGGGGGCGATTGCCTATTGCGGTGCAGTCGGGCTGAACTATATTGGAAACGCATATGAGCATGCGGGAGAGCTTCTCAATTTCGGTGCGTTTCTTGCCTTCATGGGTGTGAACCTGTCGGCATTCTGGCATTTCGGCCTATTGCGCAAGGGACCTCGGCGGAAGATCTTTGTCGATGTCGTTGCGCCACTGATTGGTTTGGGCTTTTGCGCTTCAATCTGGTGGAACCTGAATCGGCTGGCCCAGATCGTCGGCGGGATTTGGTTCTTGACCGGCTTCGCCTATCTGGCGGTCACGACGAGAGGCTTTCGGCAAGCTCCGAGGATGATGGATTTCAGCGAGTCGTCGGAGGGGAGCCAATAGTAATGGGAGTCCTAAACCGCCGAAGTTTCATACAGGCAGCTGGTACAGCCTGCCTTGCCAATGCCTTGCACTTTTCAGATGCTGAAGACCGCCACAACGCCCATCTGCCTCGCCTAGGTGTAGTGACCAAAGTCGGCCCCGGCGAAACGGCTGACGTGACGATCAAGCGGGTTCACGAGCTGGGCTTTTCAAGCTGCCAGATTTTTTTCGAGCAGCTCACGCTGGACGACGAAAAGCCGCTTTTGGAGGCTCTGAACAAATACGGTGTAGAGGTAAGCGCCGTAAGTGAACATAATCCCGGGCCAAGGATCTTCAATTTTTATGAGGGACCGCTCACCGTAGGAATTGTGCCTCCTGCCAACCCGAACCATCGAGCCCGAATCGAGGCTCTCAAGCTGGCCGCCGATTTCGCGCGCCAGTGCAACATCCCCTCGGTCCATACCCATCTCGGTTTTATACCGGAAGACCCAAATGACCCGATTTATCCGCAGGCAATCGCGGCGATACGGGAGGTTGCTGCGCATTGTAAGGAGCAAGGCCGGATGCTCCTGGCTGAAACCGGTGAAGATACCCCGATCACGATGTTACGAATGATTCAGGACGTCGGCACGAATAACATCTTCGTGAATCTAGATACGGCCAATCTCATTCTTTGCGGTAAGGGAAATCCAGTCGATGCTATGGACGTCTTCGGGCATCTTGTGCGAGGAGTTCACGCGAAGGATGGTCTCTTTCCAACCGACCCGCGCAACTTCGGTAAGGAGGTTCCGATTGGCCAGGGGAGAGTAGACTTCCCTGCCCTCTTCAAGCGCTTCAAGGACGTGAACTATGCAGGTGCGATCACCATCGAGAGGGAGATCGAAGGCCCGCGCCAGACGACAGATATTCTGCAATCCAAGATATTCCTGCAGGATCTGATCACAAAAACCTACGCCTAGTTACGGGGGAGTTTCTCTTTCGATGATGGCCACATCGCAGACAATTGAGAAAGGACCGCCGGGCGGTTCCGAACGATCTTCCCGTATCTTCTACGGATGGTGGATCGTGGTGGCCGCCTTCCTGAATCTCTTCTTTTCAGTTGGAGTGATTTTCTATGGCTTCCCTGTATTCTACCCGGCGTTCACGGCCGGCCTCGGATTTGCGCGCGGCCAGGTAACACAGGGCTTTCTGCTGGGTTTTCTTTTTCTGGGGCTTCCCTGCGGCGTGCTGACCGGCGCATTCATCGACCGCATTGGAGCGCGCCGCGTTATTCTCTCCGGAATCGGCCTCATCGGCGTTCCACTCATTCTGATGGGCCAGATGCACAAGCTCTGGCAGTATGAGGTGCTCTGCCTTCTGGAAGTAGTGGGCTACACGCTCTCCGGGCCGATCTCCAACCAGGTGCTGGTCTCTCGCTGGTTCCACATGCGGCGCGGCCGCGCCATGGGTTATGCCTACCTGGGGCTCGGGTTGGGGGGAGTGGTGGCCCCGCCGGTGATGAATCTTCTTATCCTGCACTTCGGATGGCGCCACGCTCTGGAAGCGACGGGAACTCTTATCCTTGTGGTGCTCTTTCCGGTGGGCCTTTGGCTTACCCGCTCCGGACCGGAAGATATGGGGCTAAGACCGGATGGGCTTGCGGCAGCACACGATAGCGGAGCGGCGCAGGGCGCATCATGGAGTATTTCCGCTGCAATCCGAACGCGCAATTTCTGGCTCATAGTAGCCGGTCCATTACTGGTGATCGGCGCGATCAACACGGTCATCCAGCATTTCATTTATTTCATGAAAGATCAGGGGTATTCGAGCACCACCGCTGCGCGCTACATGTCGATCCTACTCGCATCGAGCCTGGGCGGGCGGGTACTTGTGGGTTATATCGCCGATCACTTCAAGAAGAAAAATACAATGGCCTTGTTCTACCTGTTGCTTGCAGCGTCGATCCCAATCCTCTATCTCGCGCAGCGGCCCGTTGCCGCTCTCTCCTTCGCCGTGATCTTCGGCTTCTGTATGGGCGCCGACTATATGTTGATTCCTCTCGTAGCGGCCGAATGCTTTGGAATCGGTTCCCTGGGCAAACTGCTGGCTTTAATCATCATGGGCTATACCATCGGGCAATGGCTGGCGCCGTGGATAGCCGGAAGATACTTTGACATCTATCAAAGTTACCATTGGGTATGGACCGGTCTGGCGGTGGCGGGTATGCTCGGCGCCGCCGCTATCTACGCTATCTCTGTGCCGTCCGCAACGCTAAATCTCGAACGCCCTGAGGTGCAATGAAAATGCTCCGACGTCTGCATGCTTTCGCCGCGATGACAGTGTTTCTGGCTTGGCTACTGGTTCCGGCCCACGCCCAGGATACGAATGTCAATGTTCGAGACGATTTCTCTCCTGGAACCCTGAGCCATCTTGATATGCCTTTTCCCGAGGACTGGCAGATTCTTAGTGAAGGTCATCTCCATTACCTCCACATGCTGCGTCCCCGGCCTCCGGGTGTGCCGCGCCGGCCGTTGCAGTTCGCGCGGCTGAAAGGAGTGAGCGTAGGCAGTTTTACTCTCAACCTGAAGATCAGGCGCGAACATGGATCCATGATTGTCGTATTTGGCTACGTGGATACACTGCACTTTTACTACGCACACCTTTCGAAAGATCCCGGAACGAAGGTCGCTGTCCACAATGGTATCTTCATCGTCGATGGCGGAGAACGCAGACGAATCGCCGGGGTCTCGGCCCAACCCGCATTGCCGGACCTTTCCTGGCACGATGTGCGCATCGCGCGAGACGTGGGCTCCGGCTCCATCCAAGTCTTCGTCGACCGACAGGCACAGCCTTTGTTTTCCGTTGTCGACCGGACGTTTCTGTGCGGGCAGATCGGGCTCGGCTCCTTCGATGAAACCGGAGACTTTGCTCATCTCCGTTTGAAGGGCACGAGCGCGGAATGCCACCCGGCCGCGACCAAGCAATGACCGGGGAGATAGGCGGGCCCATGTTGCTCGACTCTGCTTGGGTTCCCCAGGCGCTCCAGCTTTCGCAGGAGGCGGGATGGAACCAGGTCGCGGACGACTGGAAGATCTTCTTTACTTACGGCAGGGTCCTCGGGTTCGTCGCCGGCGGACGGCTCATTGCAACCTCTGCGGCTCTTCCATATGGACCCGCTATTGGCTGGGTCTCGATGGTGCTGGTCACTGCCGAATGGCGCCGCCGTGGGCTTGGCACCCGTCTCGTCGCCGATTGCACCGCGGCTCTTCGGGATAGCGGACGGGCAGCGTTGCTCGACGCCGTTCCGGCTGCCGCGAGCATCTATGCCGGGCTTGGCTTTGCGCCACTCTGCCCGATGGAACGATGGGAAGGCCTGGGAAGCCAATTAGCGGCAACAAGCGCGGTGGCGAATTTCTCTTTGGATGGACCGGCATTCGGCGCAGATCGGCGTTTCCTGTTGGAGAATTTTCTCTCTCGTCCGGGCAGTGTAGCCTTCGCCTCGTCTCACGGGTTTACGATCCTACGGAACGGTTCCGTGCCATCGCACATCGGCCCGCTCGTTTCCAGCCCTCAAGAGGGTCCCGCACTTCTGGGGAATGCGATACGCGCTGCCTCGGGAAGAGTC